>JAKAGL010000013.1 GCA_021815535.1 bacterium | reverse complement strand
TGCAGCGCCTGGATCATCCAGTCGTCGTCGTGGAAACCGGCGCCGCCGCGGGCTGTGAGGTCCGTCACGCGGTAAGACCCGGTCTGGTCCCAGGTGACGAGCAGGTCGAGCACGTCCGTCGCGATGCCCAGCACCTC
Source organism: bacterium (assembly GCA_021815535.1). GTDB lineage: Bacteria > Nitrospinota_A > UBA7883 > JACRGQ01 > JACRGQ01 > JACRGQ01. The sequence continues at coordinate 20,318 of JAKAGL010000013.1, read as the reverse complement.
CGCGTTGATGACGGCGTTGTCTATGCTGCTGATGGTTTCAAAAGCGCATAAGCCGGCCACCGTGAGGCCCATCCCGAAGATGTCCATATAACTCCTTAAATAATCAATACGAATCATACTAATGCCGGTGGCAGTTGGAAAGCTCAAACCTTTGTCCGTCTAATAAATGCATGATGGAACGATATCGGTTTTGGCCGGGTGAAGAGGGGGGCGGTTTGACCCGGAATCAGGTTAGAATGACCCCCTTATATGGAAAAGTCGGAAAAAGGGACCCTCAAGGGGGACCTTCTGCTGGTGGCCCGGATCGAGCAGGGGGATGCCGCCGCGTGGGAATCTTTTGTGAACGAATACACCGGGTGGGCGCTTTACCGCGCGCAACGGTGGTGCGGCGAGCATTGTCCCAACCGCCGCGCGGGGGCCTCGTGCGCGCTTATCACCGTTGCACGGCGGATGGAGGGGATCGGCGGCCCGCGGCCCGATGCGGACGAGTGCGGCGACGGGCTGGACAGTTATATCTGGATATTGGAGCAGTTGCGGAAAAAGATCCGCCGCTACACGGGAAAAAACAACAGCCGTCTTTCGACCTACATCTGGACGGTGCTGAACTCGCGGGAGCTGTACGTGGATTGGCTTAGGTGGAAGTATGGCCGCGTCTTTTAGCCACACCGCATACCAGCGGCTTCCGGTGGCCGTGCGCAAGATGCCCAAAGAGGCGCAGACGGTCTGCATCTACCTCCGCCTGCGCAAGAGCGAGGAGACCATCCGCGACGAGATGGCGCTGCCGCCCGGCGAAGTATCCCGCCTCATCGCCGAGGTGAAGCGGACGCTGATCGTCAACGGCAATTACGATATTATCGCCGATCCCTCGTTTGTGCCTTTGGACGAGGCGGACGGCGCGGCTGAGGAAGGCCCCGGCATGGAAGAGCGGGTGATGGCCCGCGCCTTTTTGCGCGCGCTCGGCGATGCGCTGGAAAGCCTGACGCGGGACGAGCGGCGGTTGCTGCATCTTTTTTTCGAGCGGCGCATGACGGCGGCGGAGATCGCCGCATTTTTGAAGGGGACCGGCGTCCGCCTGGAATCCGGCGGCGCGGCGGTGGCCGGTCCGGCGGAGGTATTCGCCATGATCGACCGCGCGGTGAAGAACCTGCTGGATGCCGTGTCGGAGACAACCCCCATCGGGCGCGGGACGCTGACGGTGAAAGGGTTGAAGGACGTGCTGTATCAGACGGGGGTGGATGCATGAGCCACTGGGAATCGGGACGGTTTTGGGAGCGTTTGCGGCGCGAAAACCCGCCCGCCGGACACCTGAACGAATGTCCCGCGTGCGCCGACCGGCTGATCGAATTGAAGGAACTGGAATTGCGCATGGCGGGAATTCGCTATCTCAACGCGCCGCGGTGCGCCGATCCTGTTTCTTTGGAGGATCTTGCCGAATTCTTCGAGTTCCGGCATGGCGGCCGGCAGCGGATCAAGGCGCACTTGCAACAGTGCGACCGCTGTTTCGAGGATGCCGCCTACTACTTTACCGAATCGGCGCGGATGAAAATGGCCGAAGAGGAACCGACGCCCGATGCATTGCGGCGCGCGGCGCTGGCCATCATCCCCAAAAGAAGCTGGATGCAACGTTGGGTTATCGCCCCGTTGCCGGCCTTCGCCACGGCGGCGGTTTTTTGGCTGGTATTTCTGCTCACCGCTCCGACGCCGCAGGTGACGCTCATACGGGAATCGCCGTTCTATGGCGTGTACGAAAAGGAAACAAACGCCCTGCCGTACTTCTATTTCAGCGGCGACGGCCACCGGGTGGGAAGCGGGGTTTCCGGCATGCGGGTCACCGCCACAAGGGGAAAGGTGCTGTTCCGCTGGAACGGCATGGAAGGAGCGGATGATTATTATTTTGTGTTGCAGGAGGTCCGCGACGGCTCGCCGCGCCGGATCGACGAAAAAACGCTGAAAGAGACCAGCCTTCAGATCGATGCCGCCGACCTCAACACGGGCTCTTCCTACCGGTGGATGGTGGCGGGCCGGCTGCCGGAGAGCCGGTATTTCCAGGGGACGATGGAATTCCGTCTTCCGCAGTGACCGTTGTACGGATGACGCCGCGTTTAGCCGCCCCTCGCGGACTTGGCCAAGCGGTATAAATACCATTCTATCCGGCATGCGTTCGTCCCCACATCGCTCTTGCCCACGCGGGAAACCGACCGGATGTCCACGCGGCTGCCGCTTCCGGCGGGAGCTACGCGGATAACCACGTCGTCCTTGAATCCGAACCAGCGGGTGGTGTCGGTTGCCTCGATGCGCCCCTGAGCAGGATCGGTGCCCACTATCTCCCACTTCATCCGCCGGGCTTCCATCAAGGCAAGGTCGAACGCTTTGGCGGTTGATACATCCAGCAATGCCGGAACAACGCGGGGATATGCCTTATGCTGTTTTGCCGCCAGATCCGGGCCTCCATAAATGGCGGAGTTCGGAGAGTTTGCGCGCAACGGCAGTATCGCCACAAATTCCGGAGGGTTTTTGGTATCGGTTGAAATGTCGTGAATGACCGGAAGCGTGACGGCGCGGTAGCTCCAATACCCCATGAGCCCCCCCACCGGAAGGCTTAACAACAACCCGGCGACCGCCACGATAAGAGGCTTGGTCAATGCCTTCCGGCGGGCTCCCGCCGCCGCGGCTAGACAGATAACGGCCCCGATCAGGCCGCCGTATCCCGCATATCGGAATAGGGTCAGCGACTCTCTCAACCCCAGCGACCCCAGTTGATAAAGAGGGCCGGCGATGGCAAAGGCAAGGGCTGATACCGCGGCCACTCCAAGTCCGGTAATGGCCGCTTTTTCGAACAGCGCGCCGGTCAGCCCCGATCTCGATCCCATAGTTTAAGCGGCCTTTCCCAGATGATCTCTGTTTAAGCCTCTCTCCACTTAATAAAATATTATGTGAGTTGGTAATACCTGTCAAGGAGTGGCAGGGCGTATCTTTCTGCGGTGCGGTTGCCGGGGACGCGCGTACCCGGCCTAGGGGAACCTGCGCATTACCGGCGCAACACGGATGAAAATGCTCGCGCCGCAAAAGGGGGCGGCGGAATGCCGGCTACTTCAACTCTGCCAGTTTTTTTTCCAGAAATTCGCGGGCGCGTGCCAGCCCTTTGGCGTACGCCTCGGGTGAAAAGGATTTGGCGTAAAACCCCATGACCTTTTTGTAATCGTACACCGGAATATCCTTGAAGATGATCCAGGTGTCGTCGGGAAAAAGCTCTTTCAGGGCCGCCGCCGTTTCGTGCCGCCACCGCTCGAATTCACGGCTGCTGGGGGAAAGCGTCTTCAGCCCGTCGATGCGGGCGAGCGATTCCTCCAACACTTCGCGGGGGGATTTATCGGCCATCTGATTTGAAACCCGCGGGACGCAGAATCCCGCGGGCGCGGTTCACATTACGAAACGATGGCGTCCACTTCGATCTCCACCAGCATGGCGGGATCGATGAGCGCTTTCACCACCACCAGCGTGGTGGCGGGGCGGATCTCCGAGAAGACCGCGCCGTGCGCCTTGGCGGCCAGTTCCCAGTCCTCGGCTTTCGTGAGGTAGATGCGGGTGCGCACCACATCCTTGAACGAAGCGCCCGCCTCTTTCAGCGCCCCTTCGATGATCTGAAGCGACCGCACCGACTGCTGGTGGACATCCCCTTCCAGTTTGCCGTTGGCGGCGACCCCGGCGGTGCCGGAAACGCTGACATGATTGCCCACGCGCACCGCGCGCGAGTATCCGATGATCGGTTCCCATTTCGAGCCGGCCGAGATGTTTTTGCGTTCCATCATCTACATCCGGCTGAAGCGGGTTTTGGCCGCCTTGCACTTGGGGCACGTCCACGCTTCGGGAAGCTTTTCGAACTCGGTCCCCTTTTTTATCAGGCGCGAGATATCCCCTTTTTCGGGGTTGTACACATAGTCACAGGTGTTGCATTTCCACTTTGCCATATTCCCTCCCTTGGATTAGCTGTCTGTTCCATCCCACGTGCCTTCAGCACTCTATTTTTACCGCTTCGCCGCACGATAGGCAATGTCCCTTTTTTACGCCGGTCACCGATACCGTGTAGCCCGCCCGTTCGATGAGCAGGTGGCCGCAGAAGGGGCAATGGCTGTTGCTGAACCCTTCCACCTGGGCGTTGCCGATGAAAACGTACTTCAGGTGGTTTTTGGCTATCCGCGCGGCGCGGAGCAGCGTATCCACCGGGGTGGCGGGAATATCCAGCTTGTACATCGGGTGGTATCGGGAGAAGTGAAGCGGCATGAACGGATCGACCGAGGCGATGAAACGGGCAAGCTTTTCGAAATCCCCGTCCGTATCGTTGAGGGTGGGGATGACGAGGTTGGTGATCTCGATATGGGCCTTCCCCGCAGTGGCCGCCACGTTGCGCAGAACAGGGGGGAGCCACCCCTTGCAGAATTTGCGGTAAAACGGTTCGTCCATCGACTTGATATCGATATTGGCCGCGTCGATGAGCGGCAGCAGCTCGTCGTACGGCTCCGGTTGCAGGTGGCCGTTGCTCACCAGCACGTTCACCATGCCGGCATCTTTGACGGCGCGGCAGGCATCAAGAAGATATTCGTACCACATCAGCGGTTCGCTGTAGGTGTAGGCTACCCCCACGCTGCCGCTTTCTTGCGCGATGCGCACCAGCTCGTCCGGGCCGAGATAACGGGTGGGAGCGGATTGCTGGCTGATCTGGAAATTCTGGCACCAGCGGCAACAGAAGTTGCAGGCGTTCGGCCCCACGCTCAATATCTGGGTGCCGGGATGGAAGTGGTAGAGCGGTTTTTTTTCCATCGGGTCGAGGTTGAGCGAGGTGGTGAGGCCGTAGGCGTTGGCGATCAGCTCGCCCCCTTCGTTGGTTTTCGCCATGCAGATGCCTGTTTTGCCCGGTTTTACGATGCAGTGGTGCGGGCAGAGGTGGCATGCCGCCGATCCGTCGGGCCGCTTGTCCCAATAGCGGGCGGTTACGCGGGGTGCGGCGGTATTCATCGGTACCGCTCCACGGTGAAGCGTTGCAATGTCACTTCCTCGTCCCGCATGATGCCCGCTTTGCGGCGGCAGATGGCGATCTGTTCCTCCACCGTATCCACCCCCGCGATATCCGGCAACAGCAATCCCCGCCGGTGCCCGGCGCTTACGATAAGGCCAAAGCGTTTGGGATCCAGCGATTCGGGGCCATCCACCGCCTCCGGTGGAGAGAGAACATCCACACTGATGTCGAGGGCATCCAGTTCGCCGGCGGAAACCGGCGGGAAGCGCGGGTCGCGCGTTGAGGCGGAAACGGCGTTGCCGATTATTTCACTGGCGAGGTTTTCGCATACCGGCTCGATGGTGCCGATGCAACCGCGCAACTCCCCCTGCTTTTTCAGCGAGACGAAGGCGCCCGCTTTTGACTTCATGTTTGGCGGCAATGGGGCGGGCGGCGCGGGCGTCTTTCCGGTGCGGATATATTCTTCAATGGTTTGTCTGGCCAGCGCAACATACGGGTGCATGATCACCTCCGGGGTGTTCCGCCGGAAAAAAATGGTATATCGGCGGCGGCACCGCCCTCTATTTCAGCATAGCACAAGGTTCTGAAAGCGGCGCGGCAACAACCCGGCCTGATCTTGGGAGCCTCCGTTTATGGCTTGGCGGTGATCTTGGCCAGCCGAGTCAAAAACTCGTCGGCATCGATGAAGCCGGTGAAGCGGTCTTTTTCGGTTCCATCCGCCGCGATGAGTATCACGGTGGGCACTCCCAGCACGCTATAATCTTTTTTCGCCGTGATCTCGTCCGGTTCCACGGTGGTCAGGTCGACCGCGAAGGCGTCGAACGAGCCGCTTTTTGCGCGCACCCGGTCATCGGTGAAAGTGAATTTTTTCAGTTCGCGGCAGGGGACGCACCAATCGGCGGTGAAATCGATCAATACCGGGCGGTGTGCCGCCGTTGCGGCCGCCACCGCTTCTTTGCTGTAAGGTTTGAACGGCAACCCCTCTTTCGCCGGGTGAAGCGGGGCAAGATAGAAACCGGCAACGAAGAGGCCCAGTCCGATGGCGAAGCGGAAAAACTGGAAGACGGCCCCTCCCGTCGCTTTGCCGGCCCAAAGGAGGTATGCGCCCCCCGCCGCCGCCAGGCCCGCGGCCAGCCAGTAATAAAGCGCGTCGCTGGCGATAAGGGGCCGCGTAAAGTAGAGCGCCATGCCAAGCAGCACCACCCCGAACATCTTGCGCACCCAGACCATCCAAACGCCGCTGCGCGGGAGCTTTTGCAGCGAGCCGCTGAAGATGGCGAGGATGACGAACGGCGTGCCGAGGCCGAGCGCCAGCGTAAAGAACAGGGTGAAGCCGAGCAGCGGGCTTTGCCGCTCGCTGACGAACGTAAGCAGGCCGATGACGAACGGTCCCACGCACGGCGCGGCCATGATGCCGACCGTAAGCCCCATCACAAAGGTGCCCAGGAAACCCGCATAGGATTTTGTTCCCAACTGCATCAGGGATGCGGGAACCACGATCTCGAAAGCGCCGAACATCGATGCGGCAAGCGCCAGCATCGTTCCCGCGAGCAGCACCACAACGATGGGGTTTTGCATCATCTGGCCGAAGAGCGAGCCGGTGAGGGCCGCGATCACCCCCAATGCGGAGTACATCAGCGCCATGCCCAGCAGATACACCAGCGCGTGCGCCACGGTAACGCCGCGCGAACGGCCGGTGGCCGCGCCGAAAAACCCGATGGTGATGGGGATGAGCGGGTAAACGCATGGGGTGAGGGTAAGCCCCAGCCCGCTTAAGAATACCAGCAGCAGGGCCATCGGCCCCAAGCCGCCTTTCAAGGCATCGAGGGACGAGGAGGCAGAACCCCCCGCCGCGTGCGCGGCGTGGCTGGAAAAGAGTTCCGGCTCCAGCGGCTGGCCGTCCGTCCCCAGCGCAAGCGGGACGGTGATATCGGTTTCAACCGGGATCATGCAGGCGAAATCGGTGCAGGCCTGGTATCGCAGATGCGCGGTGATGGTAAGCGGTTCTTTGGCCCCCTCCGTGAAGCTGACCGAGGCGGCGACGTAGACGGTGCCTTCATATACGCTGAGCGGGTCCTTGGCGAATTTGAATTTTTTCAGGATGGGATCGGGGAAACTGACGCGCCCCACCGTCACCGCCGGGTCGCTGGCGGAAAAAGTGACCGTGGTGGGGATGAGTTCCGGCTCCAGCGGCTTTGCGCTGTTGATATGGAAGCCGTTTCCTATAGCCAGTTCCAGCAACACCGGATAGCTGTTGCCCGCCGCAAATTTTGTCTGTGGGAGCACGAGGCGGGGTGCGACAGGGGCAGCGGCGGCCGTGGGGGCGGCGCTCGGCGTGCCGAACGCCGAGAACGCATCGGCGGCCCACGCCGGGGCGGCCAGCGCAAGCACGATCAGCAGGGCTGGCAGAACGGCATGGCGCTTTTTCATAAGCGCCCAGTCTAACGGATGCGGCGGAAAATGCCAACCGGTTCTGCCGGTAGCGGGGGGCGGGCGGAAAGGGAAAAGCTTTTTATTCCGTGCCGGTTGCAAGCAGACCGGCCAGCGCCTCTTTGAGGGCGGCCAGCGGGACCGGCTGTTGTGTGCTGTTCTTCAGGTCTTTCAGGATGGCGGTCCCGGTGGCAAGTTCCTCTTCGCCGATGATCAGCGCGAAGCGGGCGCCCGATTTGTCGGCTTTGCCCATCTGGTTTTTCAGGCTGGCCGGTTTGAACGCTTTTTCCACCGCGATCCCTTTTTGGCGCAAACGCCCCGCGATGGCGAACGCTTCGTCCGCCGCCGCTTCCATGTATACGATGAAGACATCGGGATGTCCCGGCGGGAAATCGAGCGGCGCGCCGATGGATTCCAGCAGCCGCTCCACCCCCAGCGCAAAGCCGATGGCCGGCACGGCGGGGCCGCCGCTGTTCTTTATCAGGTCGTCGTAACGCCCGCCGCCGGCAATCGAGTTTTGCGAGCCTAGCCCCTCGGCGGTGACCTCGAACACCGTGCGGTTGTAGTAATCCAGCCCGCGCACCATGCGGGGGTTCAACTCGTAGGGAATCGCCAGCGCGTCCAGCCCCTTTTTCACGCGGGCGAAATGCGCCTCGCAATCGGGGCAGTAATGTTTGTCGATGGTGGGGGCTTCGGCCATCACCTGCTGGCATCCCTGCGCCTTGCAGTCGAACACGCGCAACGGGTTGCGCTCGTAGCGCCCCAGGCAGGTTTCGCACAGCCGGTCCTTGCGGGCGGTCAAGAAGTCGACCAGAGCGGCGCGGAACGGCGGGCGGCAGACATCGCACCCCAGGCTGTTGAGGTAAAGGCGCGCACCTTTGATGTTGATGCTCTTGATGAAGAGCCACAACAGGTGGACCGCCTCGGCATCGGCTTCCGGCTCGGCCGCCCCGAAGAGTTCCGCGCCGATCTGATAGAACTGGCGGAACCGTCCGGCCTGGGGCCGCTCGCGGCGGAACATCGGCCCGAAGTAGTAGAGCTTGGTGATGGCGCCCGGCGGGTGGAACATCGAGTGTTCGATAAAAGCGCGTACGCAGCTTGCCGTTCCTTCGGGGCGGAGCGTGAGGCTTTCGCCGCCGCGGTCCTCGAAGGTGTACATCTCCTTTTGGACGATGTCGGTTTCTTCCCCCACCCCTTTGACGAAAACCTCGGTTTTTTCAAATATCGGCAGGACGATCTCCTTGAAACCAAACCGGGCGAATTGTGTCCGGGCGCGGCGCTCCACTTCCCGCCAAAGGCCCGCATCGGCGGGGAGGATGTCTTTGACCCCCTTCACCGCCCTGATCTGTTTTTCCGCCATAGAGGGGCATATTACAACAGTTTTGGTTCCGTATCCGGCAGATATTGGCGGAAATTATGTGCCCGCCCACCACCGTGGTATAATCACGCATCATGCTTGAAGATCAGTCCGTGTCCAGACGCGAGCTGCCGTTGCGGAGCAAGTTGCGCCGTGGGATATTCATCCTTCCCTCGTTTATCACCACGCTCAGCTTTTTCAGCGGGTTCTATGCGTTGATCGCCTCGTTCAACGGCGACTATTACCGTGCGGCGGTGGCCATCATCCTCGCGGGCCTGTTCGATTTCCTCGACGGCAAAGTGGCGCGCCTCACCAACACCGCCACTAACTTCGGGATGGAATACGATTCGCTTTCCGACCTGATGTCGTTCGGCATCGCCCCCGGCTTTTTGGTCTACGCGTGGGCATTGCAACCCTATGGCCGCATCGGGTGGATGGCGGCGTTCTTGTATGTCATCTGCGGCGCGCTCAGGCTGGCGCGGTTCAACACGCTGGCGCACTCGGGGCTGGGGCAGGGGAGGTTCGTCGGATTGCCGATACCGGGGGCCGCGATGGTGATCGCCTCGATGGTCATTATGACCAAGGATTTTTTTCTGCTGGAGCGCCTGCCGCCGATGGTGCTGGTAGCCACGGTATACGCGCTGGCGTTCCTGATGGTGAGCAACATCCGCTATTTCAGCGCCAAGCAGATCGATTTCAGCCGCCGCCGCCCGTTCAGCATCCTCGTGTTCATGGTGCTTGCCATTTACATCCTGGCGGTGATGCCGGAGCTGATGCTGTTTATCGTGACGGTCGGTTATGCCGCGTCTGGCCCCCTCGAATGGGCCTTCGCCAAACTCCTCCGCCGCGATTTTTCAGCCTCTGAAACGCCGCGCCACCAGCACAAATAACACCGCTTTATCCACGGTAGGGCGGACGCCATACACCGATCGGGGGAATCTGCCGATGCTTGAACAGTTGCGCGCTTTTTGGCCAGCGGAATTGCATGGCAGGCTTTTTCTTGCCGGCGGCGCGGTGCGCGACCACCTGCTGAATAACCCGCGCAACGACGCCGATATGGTGGCGCTGGTTTCCACCGGGATTTTAATAAAGCTGGGCTTTGTACGCATAGACGGCGTAAGTACCGATCCGGTCTGGGTGCGGACGGTGGCCGGCGTGGGACGGATCGAAGTGCGGCCCATCGAACCGGCCCTGCCGCTGGAGGAAGAGCTTGCCCGGCGCGATTTTACCGTCAACGCCATCGCCATGCGGATGGACGGCACGGTCATCGATCCGCTGGGGGGCGCCACGGCGCTGGCGGAAAAACGGCTTACCGCATGTTCTGCGCACAGTTTCGCCGACGATCCGGCGCGTCTGTTCCGCGCGTTCCGCTTTGAATGCGGGGGATACGCGATGGATGGGGAAACGAAGCGGATGATCGCCGGACGCGACTGGGAGGGGGCGCTGCGGCATATCCCGGTGGAACGGTTCTCGCGCGAGATGGAAAAAGCATTCGGGCTGGAAAGGCCGCGGCACTTTTTCGATGCGATGGCGGAGCACAAGGTGGGGCGCGTCTATTTTCCCGAGCTGTTCCGGATGGCATCGGTCCCGGCGGGGCCGCTGGAGTATCACCCGGAAGGGGATTTGTTCACCCACTCGCTGGAGGTGCTGGAACGGGTCACCGCGCTTTCGACCGATCCGCTCACCCGTTTCGGGGCGTTCATGCACGACATCGGCAAACTGCTGACGGAGCCCGCGGCGTATCCCAAACACCATGACCACGATAAGGCGGGGGCGCCGCTGGCAAAAAAGATCTGCGCGCGGATGCGCCTGCCCGGCGATTGGGGAAAAGCGGCGGCGGCCGCCAGCCATCTGCATCAAACCGCAGGGCTTTGGCCGGCCCTGCGTGATACCACCAAACTGCGGCTGGCCGAGAGGGCGGCGCGCACGGGAATGGAGCGGCGGCTGCCGGTGATCGTCCGCGCCGACCGGGGGAACTTCGATGAGGAGCAATGGGCCCATGCCGTGAATGCCGCCACCATGACGGTGGAAGAGCTGGGGATAAATCCGCACATCTTCGAGGAGTGCAAGGATGACGACTGGTGCAAAACCAGTTGCCCGATGCACAAGCGCGGCAGAAAGTGTCCGATGCCGGAGGCCGAACGCTCCGCGTTCCTCATCCAGCGCCGCATTGAAAAATACCGCCAGCTTGTGGGGGTGAAACAGCGCGGGTAGCGCTCAGTGCCGCCCCGCAAACCGGGACGGGTTTGAAAGCTACAGGTCGAGCGGCGGTTCCTCGGCTTCCTGGCTTCCCGCCGCGCGGATGATGCCGGTTCCCATGAAGTGCCGCAACGCCTTCGGCAGGCGGACGTTCCCCTCGGCAGTCTGATAGTTTTCCAGAACGGCGACCATCGTGCGGCCTATCGCAAGCCCGCTGCCGTTGAGGGTGTGAACGTATTCCGGCTTGGCCTTCGCGTCGCGTTTGAACTTGATGTTGGCGCGGCGGGCCTGGAAATCGGTGAAGTTGCTGCACGACGAGATTTCCACGTAGCGGTTCATGCTCGGCAACCAGACCTCGATGTCGTAGGTTTTCGCGGCGGAAAATCCCATGTCGCCGGTGCACAGCGCCATCACGCGGTACGGCAGGTCGAGTTTTTGTAAGATCATTTCGGCGTCGTTGGTCAGCGTTTCCAGCTCGGCCCAGCTGTCTTCCGGCTTTGCCAGCTTCACGATCTCGACTTTGTTGAACTGGTGCTGGCGGATGATACCTTGCGTCACCTTGCCGTAGCTGCCGGCCTCGCGGCGGAAGCAGGGGGTAAAGGCGCAGAACTTCTTGGTGAGTTCCTCCGCCGCAAGTATCTCGCCGGCGTGGATGTTCGTCACCGGCACTTCAGCGGTGGGGATGAGGTAGTATTCTTCCCCTTCGATCTTGAAAAGGTCCTCGGCGAATTTCGGCAACTGCCCCGTGCCAGTCATCGATGCGGCGTTGACGATGAAGGGGGGGAGCACCTCCTCGTAGCCGTTGGCGGCGTGTTGGTTCAGCATGAACGACATGAGGCACCGCTCCAGCTTGGCCCCCTGCCCGCGCAGAAGCGAGAACCGCGCGCCGGTGATCTTGGCGGCGCGTTTCAGGTCGAGGATGCCGAGCGTCTCGCCCAATTCGTGATGGTTCTTCGGGGTGAAATCGAATTGGCGCGGTGTGCCCCATTGGCGCACCACTTTGTTTTCGGTTTCGTCCTTGCCGTCCGGCACTGATGCGTCCGGGATGTTCGGTATGACGAGCAGCGCCTTCTCAAGCTCCGCTTCCACCTCGCGGAATGCCGCCTCGCGTTCTTTCACTTCTTCGCCCGCCCGCTTGCTTTCTTCCTTAGCCGGGCCGGGATCTTTTTTCTCGCGCACCATCTGGCCTATTTTGGCCGAGGCCTCGTTCTGTTTGCCGCGGAGGGCATCCAGTTCCCCCTGCATGGCGATGCGGCGGTCTTCCAGCGCCACCACGGCGGCAAGGTCGAACTTCTGCCCGCGGCGGGACAGCGCGGCGGCGGCCGCGGCGGCGTCCTTTTTGATCAGCTTAATGTCCAGCATTGCTTTGGCTCCGGTTCAGCGGTGTTTCTTCTGCATCCGTGTCAGCGTCGATTCTATCCGCTTTTTGATAAGCGCCTTGTTCTCGTATTTGTCCTCGATGTCGCGGTATATCTTCAGCGCCTGGCTGTAATCTTCCTTGTCCTCCAGGCAGACGCCGATGGAAAGCATGATGTCGTATTTGTGGGAGGTTTCGGGATACTTGTCCAGCACCATCTGGTACTGCTTGACGGCGTCTTCGCATTTGTTGGCGACGAAGTAGCAGTTGGCGATCTCGTATTCCGCCTCCGGCACGTATTTGGAATTCGGGTAGGTTTCAAGGATGCGGCGGTATTCGATGACCGCCTGTTTATAGTCCTCTTTCAGGTAATAATCATGTCCGATCGCCATGATGTGTTTTTCCGGTTCCTTGTCGCGGCCGGTTTCCAGGATACGGCGGTACTGATTCACCGCTTCGTCGTAGTTGCGCTGGGTATTCTCATAAATATGGGCCATGTGTTCCCGCGCCACCAGCGCTTTTTCGCTGTTGGGATACTCGTTGATGATCTGGTCGAAGTATTCCAGCGCGTTTTGCTGGTCGTGCAGATCCAGCATGAAAATCTCCCCCACGCGGAGCAGGGCGGACTCGGCCATCGCGGTGCCGGGGGAACGGTCGACCACGCGCAGGAACACGCGCACCGACTCGCGGTACTGGTTTTTAAGGTAGAGGGTTTGGGCCTCCTGCATCATTGCCTCGGTGCGCGACATGCACGCAGCCGCCGCCAGGATGCAGCAGACCGCCACGATGCGCCGGAGCATTGGCTACCGCGGCTCCTCTTTCTCGTCCTTGTCCTCTTCAATGACGGCCAGCGAGGTGACGGTGGCGCCCTGTTCGGTGGAAAGGATCTTCACCCCCTGCGTATTGCGGCCGATGACGGAGATTTCGCTTACGCGGGTGCGGATGATCTGGCCATCCAGCGTGATGAGCATGATCTCGTCTGTTTCCTTGACGGCTTTGAAGCCGGATACTTTGCCGTTGCGTTCGGAGGTGATGATGTTGATCACCCCTTTGCCGCCGCGTCCCTGCACCGGGTAATCGGAGATGTGGGTGCGTTTGCCGAATCCGTGTTCGGTGACGGTGAGGATGACGGAGTCCTTGTTTACGACTTCCATGCCGATAACCGAATCGTCTTTTTCCAGGTTGATGCCGCGTACGCCCGCCGTGCGGCGTCCCATCGCCCGCGCATCCGCTTCGTGGAAGCAGATCGCCTTGCCCTGCGCGGTGGCGATGAAGATGTTGTCGTCGCCGCTGCTCATCCCAACGCCGGCCAGTTCGTCCCCTTCGTTCAGAAGGATGGCGATGATCCCCTTGACGTGGATGTTGGCGTACTCTTTAAGGTCGGTCTTTTTCACGGTGCCGAGCTTGGTGGTGAGCACCAGGTGTTTTCCTTCGTCGTCGAAATCCTTGAGGGAGAAAACGGCGGTCACCTTTTCCTCTGCGGTGATGCCCAGGAAATTCGCCAGCGATTTGCCGCGCGCGACGCGGCTGGCCTGGGGGATTTCCCACACCTTCACGCGGTACACCTTGCCGGTGGAGGTGAAAATGACGAGGTACGAGTGGGTGTTGGCGATGAATACGCGCACCACCACGTCTTCGTCTTTCACGTCCATCCCCTTCACGCCCTTGCCGCCGCGCCGCTGGGCGCGGTACACGTCGAGGGGCACCCGTTTGATGTAGCCCCCCTGCGTGAGGATGACCACCACGTCTTCGCGGGCGATGAGGTCTTCGTCCTGCATGTCGGATTCGGATTCTTCGATCTCGGTACGGCGGTTATCGCCATATTTTTTGACGATTTCATCCATCTCTTCCTTGACAATCCGGTATTTTTCCTCTTCGTGGTCGCGGATGAAGATGAGGCGTTCGATGTCCTTCCGGACCTCCGCCAATTCGTCGAGTATTTTTTGCCGCTCCAGCCCCGTGAGGCGCTGCAGGCGCATTTCGAGGATGGCTTTGGCCTGGATGTCTGAGAGGGCGAACCGCTGGATCAGCCCGGCTTGCGCCTCGGCGGGCGAGGAGCTTTTGCGGATGAGCGCCACCACCTCGTCGATGTTGTCCACCGCGGTCTTGAGGCCTTCCAGCAGGTGCTCGCGTGCTTTCGCCTTGTCCAGGTCGTGCAATGTGCGGCGGGTGATGACCACCCGGCGGTGCTCGACGAAATGGGTGAGCATCTCCTTGAGGTTCAGCAGGCGGGGCTGGCGGTTCACCAGGGCTATCATGATGACGCCGAATGTTTCCTGCAACTGGGTGTGTTTGTACAGCTGGTTAAGCACGATATTCGGCACGGCGTCGCGTTTCAGTTCGATGACCACCCGGATGCCGGTGCGGTCCGATTCATCCCGCAGATCGGATATGCCGACGATGCGCTTATCACGCACCAGTTCGGCGATCTTCTCCAGCGTGCGGGCCTTGTTCACCTGGTAGGGGAACTCGGTAATGATGATGTTCTCCTGATCGCCGCGCTTGTTGGTTTCGAATTCGACCCGCGCGCGGATGGATATGTGCCCCCTGCCGGTGCGGTACGCGCTTTGTATGCCGCTGCGCCCCTGTATGATGCCGGCGGTGGGGAAATCCGGCCCCGGCACGATGGCGATCAATTCTTCGATGGGGCACTCGGGGTTGTCGATGAGATGTTTCACGGCGGCGCAGACCTCGCCGAGGTTGTGCGGGGGGATGTTGGTGGTCATGCCGACGGCGATGCCGGAACTGCCGTTGACCAACAGATTGGGGAATCGGCAGGGGAGCACCGACGGCTCCTGCATCGAGCTGTCGTAATTTGGCGTGAAGTCGACGGTATCTTTTTCCAGGTCCGCCACCATCTCGTCGGTGAGGCGGTGCATCCGCACTTCGGTATACCGCATCGCCGCCGCGGCGTCGCCGTCTATGCTGCCGAAGTTGCCCTGTCCGTCCACCAGCGGATAGCGCATTGAAAAATCCTGCGCCAGCCGGACGATCGTATCGTACACGGCAGTGTCGCCGTGCGGGTGGTATTTGCCGATAACATCGCCGACAATGCGGGCGGATTTTTTATACGGTTTGCCGTAACTGTTGCCCATTTCGTGCATGGCGAACAGCGAACGGCGGTGTACCGGCTTGAGGCCGTCGCGCACATCGGGAAGGGCGCGCCCCACGATGACGCTCATGGCGTAATCGAGGTATGAAGACTTCATTTCGTCTTCGATGTTTATTGGGATTTGGCGAATATTTTCCTGTTCCATGAATTGCAAATTATATCAGACACCCCGAGCGCTGAAACATAAATATGTGGGAATTTCCCGATTTTAACGCATTGAATATCCGTGCGTTGGAATATATAATCCGCCAATGCTGTTTGGAACCCGGTTCTCATTTTTTGCAGGGCTTTTTTTAGCCATTTTGGCCTTGCCGAATACGGTATGGGCGGCGCGGGAACGGGTGCCATCCGCCGTGGAATTAAGTGAATCCATCATCCTGCCGAAAGGAAAAACCGAATTGGGATTCGGGGGGGATATTATCCAAAGGCGGGATGGCGAGATATGGTACGTCACGCCGTCTTTGTATTTCAGGCACGGCCTGACCGATAACCTGGAGCTGATACCGCTGGGGTTGCGCTGGCGGGTGATCGATATGCCGTCGAAAGGGTATCAGATGGCTCTCAAGGCGCGGCTGGCCGGGGCGAACGACAAAAGCTCCGGGCGCCAATTTATAAGCTACGAAGTGGCCGCCGAGGGGAAGCTCCGGCTGGAAGATGAAATGGCGGTCACCTATTATGTGGGGAATTACCGTTCCGAGTATTCCAGCGACTATGCCGGCGCTTTCGAGGTCTCCGGGGGAATAATGCTTTCATTCGGCCCGCCGGCCTCGCTGGAGGTGGTGTATGGCCACCAGTGGCGCGAGGGGATGGACATCTCCCAAAGCGACGCCGTCGGCGTTACCCTGACGGGTAATCCGGAGCCGGGGACGCAGATATTCATCGCCACCACCAGCAGCCTGCTTACGCACAACGATTCTTTCCGCTTTTACCATATCGGGAATATCAACCAGATATACTCCCTCGGCGTGAAGTGGGTATTTTAGACGCCATTTGTTTACGCCACCCAACTGTACGGTTTTTTCCGACAATACGGCATTTTCATGTTAGTTTTATATCGTACGCTCTTAATGAAAAGTTGTCAGAGGGTTAACAGGTATGCAGTGCCCCAAATGCCACAAAGAGATCGCCGATACGGCGGTGGAGTGTCCGCACTGCCATATTCAGGTGCGGATGTATCTGAAGAAGATGAGGCAAAGAGCGGAAGATGCCAAAAAAGGGGTCGCCGCGTCCGCGCCGGCCGATAAGGGCGGGTCAATGAATCCGCTGATCGTCATTATCATCATTGCCGCGGCCGCTTTTGCCTACTATCATTTTGCGGCCAGAGGCAAAGGGGCGGAGATCCAACCGCCGTCCGCCGCCGCGCCGGCCGCGGAAACGCCCGCGGCGGAAAAACTGCCCACCCTTGAGGATGTGCAACCTGCCGATGAGAAGCCCGAAAGCGCCATCAACGGGCAGGAGGCGGTGAAGAAAGTGGACAAAATAATCGAGCGGACGTCACCGTACCTTATCGGGCATCCGAAGCCGCCGTCACAACAGGATTGAATTGCACAGCGGCGGGATGCAAATGAAACGCGCGGTCAAAAAAAGCCGGCTTAAAAAAAGCATACGGCCTCCGATGCCGCCGCCGACCAAGGTAAAACCTTCAGCCAAGCTCTACAGCCGGAAAAAAAGAACCTCTGCCGGGGGGAATGGCCCCTGAGGAAGAGGAACATTCAGTCTTCGATTTTCCGGATACAGTTTTCGAACCAGAGGCACTTTTCGTTGGTGCAGTCGGGAATCCGGAGATAGCAGTCGGTAAAACCTTCAGCAAGCTGG
Source organism: bacterium (assembly GCA_021815535.1). GTDB lineage: Bacteria > Nitrospinota_A > UBA7883 > JACRGQ01 > JACRGQ01 > JACRGQ01. The sequence continues at coordinate 3,034 of JAKAGL010000013.1, read as the reverse complement.
ATAGTCCAGATAAGGTCTTCTTTGTGTTCGTATTTCTGGACGGATTGAATGCCCATTGCCTTTGCCATCTCGCGAATTTCATCAATCGTCATCGCGGTGATTTCCTTTGTTTAAGCTGCCTATGGCCTGTTGTTTCAAAACATTGCAATTCTAACATGGGGCGGGTATTTCCCCATAATTGAAAAGAGGGCGATTACGGATTTGATATGGCGCGAGGCGGTTTTAGAGCACCATTTTTTTGCTGATGACCACGAGGCCGGATTCGGTAACGTGGAACCGTTTGCGGTCTTCGGAGAGGTTGAAGCCGATCTCGGTGCCGGGGGGGATCTCGACATATTTGTCAATGATGGCGCGGCGGATACGGCTGTAGCGTCCCACATTCACCCCTTCCATCAGGATGCTCTCCTCCACGTTGCAATAGGAGTTGATGCGGACGGATGGGGAGAGGACGCAGCGGTGCAGGCGGCCGCCCGATATGACACACCCTTCCGAGACCAGCGAGTCGGTGGCGATGCCGATGCGCTGGTTGTCCTTGTCGGCAAAGACGAACTTCGCCGGCGGATTGGTCGGGTTAAACGTGCGGACCGGCCAGTGCCGGTTGTAAAGGTTGAATGTGGGGACCACCTCCACCAGATCCATGGATGCGTCGAAGTATTCGTCCAGCGTTCCCACGTCGCGCCAGTAGCCCTTCTCCTTTTCCTCCGAGCCGGGAATGATGTTGGTGGAGAAGTCATAGGCATACACGCGGTTGGTTTTGTAACTGCTGGTGATGATGTCTTTGCCGAAATCATGGCCCGTGCTCTTTGCCGCGTCCGCCTCCACCCAGTCGATGAGCGCATCGCGGGTGAATACGTAATTTCCCATCGAGCAGAGCGCCATGTCGGGCCGGCCGGGCATCGGCTTTGGAGCTTTCGGTTTTTCTTCCCAGCCGATAATGCGCCAATGGTCGTCCACTTCTATCACCCCGAATGACGAGGCGAGTTTGAGTGGTTTCGGGATGGCGGCTATTGTCAGCTCGGCTTGCCGTTCCAGGTGGAATTGCAGCATCTGGCGCACATCCATCTTGTAAATATGATCGCCGCCGAAAATGCAGACGTAGTCGGGATTTTCGTCTTTCACCAGATTGAGGTTCTGGAAGATGGCGTCGGCGGTTCCCAGGTACCAGTTCGTGCCGGTACGCATCTGGGCCGGCACTGGATCGATATACAACCCCAGGCGGGGCGCCAATTGCCAGCCGCGGGCGAGGTGGCGGTTGAGCGAATCGCTTTTGAATTGCGTCAGGATCTTGATCTTGGTCAGGCCGGAATTGATGAAATTGCTGAGGACGAAATCGATTATCCGGTAACGTCCCGCGAACGGCACCGCCGGTTTGGCGCGGTCCCGGGTAAGGGGCATCAGGCGTTCCCCTTGACCGCCGGCCAGAATCATCGCCATTATATCCACCCAAACCTCCTCATGCCGTATTGAACCAACACGCGCTACATAATATCAAGTTCAGCCATGTTTCTCCATCTCTAGCCGTTTCTTTTCGTCATTACTGCCGGTCATCGCCGCAAACGCGGGCCATTTATTTAAATTTGAGGTAAAGTATTAAGTGAGGGTACCGATAAGAAGGTAGGAGAACGTTTATCATGGACGTGAAGATAACCGACTTACAACCGAATAATCCGGTAACAACATCCACGGTGGGAAACCAGCCGCAGTCCGGAACCGCCTCCACCGCCACAACGGCGGCCAATGCGCCAGCTGCGGGAACAAATGCGGCAAGCAAAATGAGTTCGGCCGATCTGGTAACGCTCTCCACTAACTCCATAAAGCAAAGCCAGCTTTCCACGCTTATGACTGGTTTTCAAAATTCCCTCGTGGATACGCTTTCCCCATTCAAGGCCGGCTCCGGCATGGGGTCGCTGTACAGTCTTGTCGGCACGCCGGTGGACAATTACATAAACCAGAATCTGAACAATCTCACGCCGGACATGAAGAAAAGCTTTATGGATTTATACACCAGCCTTGCCAACACTTCGGGCGGGCTGGTTCCGCAAAGCCTGATATCCCAGACGTTCGGGCAAACCGGCGGCTTCAGCCAGTTTCTGACTTCGTTGACCAACCGTCTCAATCAGCTTCCCCTCGCCGCCACCCCGCCCGCCGGATTTCCCGCCACAGGCGGCACTTCAATAACCGGCTGAGCTTGAAATAATCGCCATCCACAGCCTTTGCGTTGGCGGCGTTTGCTTGAAGTGCGGCCCGCCGCCTGCTATCCTGAACCGGAACGTCTGATTTTTTAATATGATGCACATCTCAGTAATGAGTTTTAATAACCGCCGCGCCGCGGCCGGGGGCTTTCCATGAGCGGAAAAGACGACAGCGCATTGCGAAAGCTTCTGAATCTGGGGCACAACCTCTCCTCCGAAGCGCGGGCCACGGCCTTGCGCCGGTTGCGGATCACGGTGCTGGCGGTCCTTTCGGCCGGCCTGCTGTTCACCATGTACAAGCTGGTGTATGACGGCCCGCGTATTGGCGGCATCGACAACCTCAACCTCTTCTTCCTGCTGAATCTCAACATTTTGCTGCTGCTGGTGATGGCTTTGTTGGTGGGGCGCAATATGGTCAAGCTTTTCCTGGAGCGCCAGGAAAAATCGGTGAAGGCGGCGTTCCGCACCAAGCTGATCCTGGCATTCCTCGGGCTTACGCTCATCCCCACGGTGCTTCTCTTCGTGGTGGCCAGCGGCCTCATCACCAATTCCATCGATAACTGGTCGAATATCACCGTGGAGCGATCGCTTCACGACAGCCTGGATGTGGCGCATGAATACTATGCGCAACATGAAAAACGGACCGAAGCGGATGCGCGTACGCTGGCCGGGCTGGTACAGAACCAGCAGATGCTGCTGAGCGCCAACCGCGTTTATCTGGCCAACATGCTGCCGAAAAAGGCCGTTGAACTGAATGCGGCGGGGGCGGCGGTATACGGCCCGGATTTTACCGTGCGGACAAAATACACCGCCAACGGCGATGAGGAATATATCCAGATCGG
>JAKAGL010000200.1 GCA_021815535.1 bacterium | reverse complement strand
ACCGAATCATGGCGTCCTGCACCCCGGCGAAGATTGAATAGGATTTTGTCAGGCTTACCGGAATCGCAAGGCTGTTCACCACATGGAGGTAGGTTATCATTATCATCATTGCAAGGAAAAACCAGTTGGCGACGTAGATGTGCGATACGGTTCGCTTGGCAATGGTCATCACAAAGTTGAACAGATAGGAAAGCCATGACAGCGCGATGATGATATCAAGGGGCCATTCAAGCTCCGCATACTCTTTCCCCTGGGTCATCCCCAGCGGCAGCGTGATCACCGCGCCGATAATTACGATATTCCACGTCCAGAAGGTGAACCATGCAAGCTTATCGCTCCATAGCCGCGTACCCGAGGTGCGTTGAACAATGTAAAAAGAAGTTGCCATCAGCGTACATCCGCCGAAGGCAAAAATGACAGCATTGGTATGCAGAGGACGCAACCGGCCAAAGGTTATCCAGGGAATATCCATGTTGAACGCCGGCCAAGCCAGCTCGGAAGCGATGTACACCCCAACCAGTGTACCGACAACCAAATAAACCACCGCCATGATGCTGAACCATTTAACGATGTCGAAGTTGTATGAAAGTTCAGGTTCCGTTTCTTTCATTGGACCTCCCTCTTTCTCAGTTGTTAGACGGCATATCACCCTTTCGTACTTGTTCACCCCTACCTTTAATAGCGTATTGGTCTTTTTTTCTCTTTGTCGGCTTCTCCAGGCTACCCGCCAGGCCGGCCTTTTTCAGTCTTTCAATATTGGCATCCGCAAGTTGGTTGCCCCGCTCCACCATTTCCTTGAAGTTGTACCCTTTCCAGATGTCGTTGACCGCAATCTGGCACGTTCTCCACATTTCATGCACCGGGCATACCTCGTCGCGGGAACAAGCGCCCTTCCTCACCAGGCAAACATTGAGGAACAACGGCCCTTCAACCGCCTGAATGACATCGCTTACCGATATGTTCTCCGGGGAAACATTAAGCAATATCCCCCCTTTTTGCCCCTTGGCAGAAACAACGAATCCTGAGGGCCGCAGGTCCTGAATTATCTTTTTGAGGAATGCCGATGGGATATCCTGAATTTTGGCGATTTCCGCGGTGGTGCAGACCTTTCCCGGATTGGCGGCCAAATGAAGCACCAACCGGATCGCGTACTCCCCTTTTCTCGAAAGCTTAAACATTCCTTATTTCACCCTTTTAGTCCTATTAGCATTATTGTAAAATATTGCCATAAAATGTCAACGTTTTTTTCATATTTTTTTTGGAAAGCCAAACGAAATGGGACATTCCCAATGTTGAAAAAGAACAGAGGTGCAAAACAGAATATCGACAAATCAGTGAGATGCAGAAAATGGAGCCTATCTGCCTCCCAATTATATTGATTTGAAAATATGGTGCGCCCGGAGGGACTCGAACCCCCAACCTACTGATCCGAAGTCAGTCGCTCTATCCTTTGAGCTACGGGCGCAAAACGACCGTTACTAGTATGCCGTGCAAATGATGCGGAAACAAAATAAAAAAGGCCGACGAATGCCGGCCTTTACTATATGAAAAAACCGATCAATGGGGGCGTTGATCCGCAACGGAAGGCTTTGCCGTTGTTTCCCGCGGTAACGCCGCCTTTTGGGGCTGGGCGGCTTCCTTCTTCATGGAAATACTCCCCTCGATCAGGCCCCCCTCCTGCACGATAAGCACGGGAGTCAGAATATTGCCGTTCATCTTGCCGCTGCTGGCGATCTCCACTTTACCCGCCGCATGGATATTTCCCACCATACCGCCCATGATGATGCATTGGCCTGCTTTCACTTCAGCTTCTACGTGACCGCTCTCCCCGATGATCAGCGTGTCGTTGGTCTGGATTTCACCTTTGAACCGGCCATCAATACGAACCGTCCCGTCAAAACTCAGAAGCCCCTCGAACTCGGTGCCATCTCCTAAAAACGCCCTGATCTGCCCTTGGTCGGCCATTTTTTTGTTGCTCATCAATACCCCTCTCGAATTTCTAAAAGTATATCAGCAATAGGCGGGCGCGGAGAAAATAATTGTCTTTGTCACCAGGTTAAATACCACTGTTGCTTATCGTTACAAAATCACTGATCTGTTTTTTGCTGGGTTTTGCGCCGCTCTTGATAAACATGCGGCCATCAAACACGCTGACAAAGCCCTTGAGTTGCTCATTTACCCGGATAAGCCGCAGCGAAGCCTCCCACATCATGTCCTCGGCGATCTTTTTCGGCGCCTGGTCCGGCGGAGCGCTGATATGCAGATAAACACGGCTCTTTGTCGCTTCAAGCCGTTTCACTCCCGCACGGTATTGCAGTAACACATCCGGAATGATAAGGGAGAGATCGCTTTTCATTTTGGCGGTAAAGAACTCCTCGATGCTCAACGGCAGCACAAGGTGATAATCGATATCCGAGATGATCATAGCCATCAGCCGCAACACTCTGGATGTTTTTCTTTCATCTTTATCACCGCTTGCCCGGCTGTATCGTGGATCAGGTCGTCATCGGTACGCGCCGCTTCCCTCAATAAAAGCGCCGCGCCGCCGGGATTCCCCAGTTCTCCCAATGCCGCCAATATCCTCAGCTTGATTCCCTTCGGAGCCCCATCATACGCGCCCAATAATTCTTTCAACGCGCCGTCGGCCCCCATCCGGCCCAGAGCGAACGCCGCCTGCCCCCCAAGCACGGCATCCCCCTCTTTCATCAAAGATATGAGCTGGGGTTCCGCCGCGGTGTAATGCATCTCGCCCAATATGAAAACGGCCAGCCGGCGTTGCTCCGGGTTCAGCCGCGTATTTGCGGCGGCTTCAAGCACCGTTGCCCCCGCGCTCTCCGGCCCCTTGCCGATGAGCATATCGACAGCCCAGCGTTTCTTGACCGGATCGGCATCGTTGAGAACTTTCACTAGATTGCCCGGCGACAGCCAGTACGCCAGGTACAGCAGGGCGCATGCGAATAAAGCGGCAAACAACCCGGCGCAACCCAAAAGGTACTTCGACGGTTTTTTTCGGCCGAGAGGTTCGGACTGGCCCATTTCTCTCCTTAACTATCTGTTCAGCGCGGCGGCAAGGCGCCGGACGGTCTCCTCTTTTCCCAAAATCTCCATCATCTCAAATATGCCGGGGGAGACCGTTCCACCGGTCAACGCCACGCGCACCGGCTGGGCAATATCTTTCAGCCCTATCCCCAACTTCGCCGCCAAATCCGTAAAGGTCCCCTTCAACTCGGCGTGCCCCACAACGGGAGCATCCTTGAGGGCGGAGATGGAAGCCTCCAGCGCGGGCCGCGATTTTTCGGTCAGAAACTTCGCCGCTGCCTCGGGCTGGTACACAACATCTTTTGTGAAATACCATTCGGCCCCGGCGGCCAGTTCAACAAGCGTACGGGAACGTTCCTTCAAAAGCGGCACAATGGCGGCCAGTTTTTCAACCGTGGCGTCTGGACGGGTTTTATGCAAAAACGGCAGCGCCATCCGGGCCAGCTCGGCATCAGCCGTCATTTTCATGTGCTGCATGTTGATCGAATCCAGCTTGGCGACATCGAACACGGCGGGCGACATGGTGATCTTATCCAGCGAGAATTTTTCGATCAGCTCCTGCCGGGTGAAGATCTCCTGGTTGCCGAACCCCCAGCCCATCCGGGCGAAACAGTTGATCATCGCATCCGGCAGGTATCCCAGATCATGATACGCCATCACCGACTCCGCCCCGTGCCGCTTGGAAAGCCGTTTCTTGTCCGGCCCCAATATCATCGATACGTGCGTGAACCGCGGAATGCCATAACCGAGCGCTTTGTACAGCAGTATCTGCTTCGGAGTGTTGGCAAGGTGGTCGTCGCCGCGGATAACATGGGCGATCCCCATTTCCGCGTCGTCCACCACCACCACGAAGTTGTACATCACCCCGCCATCGGTGCGGCGGATGACGAAGTCGTCCAGCTCGGCGTTGTTGAATTCCACCACGCCGCGCAACGAATCGGTGAACGAGGTAATGCCGGTAAGCGGCGCCTTCAGGCGCACAACATGCGGCTTGGATGGATCGCCCGCCCCCTTGTCGCGGCAGGCCCGGTTGTACATCGGCTTTTTGCCGGCAGCTTCCAGCGCGGCGCGGCTGGCATCCAGATCTTCCTTCGAGCAATAGCAGCGGTATGCCTTCCCCTCGCGCAGCAACTGATCCACTTTTTGATTGTATAAAGCGGTGCGCTGGCTCTGGAAAAACGGCCCTTCGTCCCACGTAAGCCCAAGCCATTTCAGCGAGGCGAGGATTTCGTCCACCGATTCCAGCGTGGAGCGCTCCTTGTCGGTATCCTCAATGCGGAGAATGAATTCCCCCCCCTGATTGCGCGCCCACAGCCAGTTGAACAAAGCGGTGCGCGCGCCTCCCAGATGCAACATGCCGGTGGGAGACGGCGCGAAACGGGTGCGGACGGTCATTGCTGCTGCCCCGTCACTTTCAGATGCAGTTCGCGCAGTTGCTTGAAATCCACCTCGTTCGGCGCGTCGCACATCAGGTCCACGGCCCGCTGTGTCTTCGGGAAGGCGATGACATCGCGGATGCTGGGCGAACCGGTGACGATCATCGCCAGCCGGTCCAGCCCCAGCGCCAGCCCGCCGTGCGGCGGACAGCCGAATTCAAGCGCTTCCAGCAGGAAGCCGAATTTCTCGCGCGCTTCCTCCTTGCCAATACCGAGAGCGGTGAAAAGCTGTTCCTGCACCTCCGGGTTGTGGATGCGGATGGCATGGTGCGCGGGCCGGGCACGCTTCAAGGATTGCAGACCGCGGCCGAGGGCTGCCGCGGATATGCCTGCCTGCTGCCGATGAAAAATGACCCGACCACGGGTA
>JAKAGL010000199.1 GCA_021815535.1 bacterium | reverse complement strand
CCGGCGGACATACTGGGGCAGGTATACGAACAGTTCCTTGGCAAAGTCATACGCCTCACCACCGGCCACCAGGCAAAGGTGGAAGACAAGCCGGAGGTAAAAAAAGCGGGCGGCGTCTTTTATACGCCTACGTTCATTGTTGATTACATCGTAAACAACACCATTGGCACATTAGTTGCTGGGGGGGGGTAAAACGCCCAAGCAGGTTTCCAATTTAAAAATATGCGATCCCGCCTGCGGCTCCGGCTCGTTCCTGCTGGGGGCATATCAATATTTGCTCGATTGGCACCGCGATTATTATGTTAGCCACACGCCCGAAAAACACAAAAAGGAAATCTATAAAGCGGCCAGCGGCGAATGGCGGCTGGCCATTCAGGAGCGCAAGCGCATTCTCCTGAACAACATTTACGGGGTGGATATAGACCCGCAGGCGGTGGAAACCACCAAGCTATCGCTGCTGCTGAAAGTGCTGGAACAGGAAACGGAAGAAACCCTGCGGACAAACATGAGCCTCTTCCATGAACGCGCCCTCCCCGACCTGGGCGGCAACATCAAATGCGGCAACTCGCTGATAGGGCCGGATTACTTTGAAGGCAAAATGGCCTTTCTTACAGAAGACGAGCGTTATTTGGTGAATACTTTCGACTGGAAAGCCGCCTTCCCCGCCGTTTTCACCGCGAAAGAGGCGGGCTTTGACGCCGTGATAGGCAACCCGCCGTATGTACGGCAGGAACTGCTGGGGGATTTTAAAAACTATTTCGAATCGCGCTATAAAACCTACAACGGCGTGGCCGACCTCTACGTATACTTCATCGAAAAGGCCGTATCCCTGCTGAAAGAAGAAGGGCTTTTCAGCTACATCGTATCGAACAAGTGGATGCGGGCCAACTATGGCGAAGCGTTCAGGAACTGGCTGGTGAAAAGAAATATTGTGGAATTGGTCGATTTCGGCGACCTGCCGGTATTCAAAGGCGTAACCACCTACCCCTGCATTCTGACGATAAAGGGAAATGCCGATAGCATGGCCGCAAAATCGCTTACCGCGGTGGATATTAAAACCTTGGAGTTCGCATCGCTTGCCGAGCATGTGAAAAAGCACTCCTTCAATGTGGATAAAAAATCCCTGCCCGACAGCGGATGGCACCTTGCCGACAAGCGCACCCACAAGCTGCTGGATAAAATAAAGGCGGCGGGCATCCCGCTGGGGGAATATGTCGAGGGGAAGATTTACAGAGGGGTGTTAACCGGCCTTAACGAAGCCTTTGTTATTGACGATGCCACGCGCAAAAAACTGATCGCCGAAGACCCGAAGAGCAAAGAGCTTATAAAGCCATTCCTGCGGGGGCGCGACATCAAGCGCTATTCGATAACCGATGAAAAGTTGTTCCTCATTTTCACCCGGCATGGGGTGAACATCAACAACTACCCCGCCATCAAGCGCCACCTTTTGCAATACAAGGAACAGTTAATGCCCAAACCTCCCACCTACAAAGGGAAAAAGTGGCCGGGCCGCAAACCGGGAAAATACGAATGGTACGAAATACAAGACACGGTTGACTATTACGCCGAATTTGAAAAGCCGAAGATCATAGTCCCAGCCATCGCCCAACGGGCATCGATGGCGTTTGACGCAAGCAAGTTTTATTCAAATAATAAAACCACAATCGTCGGCTCCACCGACCCCTACTTGCTTGGCGTACTCAACTCAAAAGTAACGGACTTTTTCATGCCTACGGTATCCTCACTCAAACAAGGGGGATTTTATGATTACGAACCCCGGTATCTTTCCCAAATTCCTATTTACCGTTGCAACGGAAAAAACAAAAGGGAAACAGCCATCCAGAACACCATCCGGGAAACCGTTCAAAAACTCACCGAATTGATTTCCTCAAAAGAAGAAACCAAAACGCCGCACGACCGGGAACTGATCCAGCGGCAAATCGACGCGGCCGACCGGCAGATCGACAAGCTGGTGTACGAACTCTACGGCCTCACCGAAGAGGAAATAGAAATCGTGGAGGGGGCGGTGTGACGGTTGACCCCAAACCGGGGCGGCGGTCCATCCGGTTAAAGGGATACGATTATTCGCAAGCCGGTGGATATTTCATAACCACATGCACCACAAACCGCACCCATCTGTTTGGCGAGGTGGTGAACGGTGAAATGCGGTTAAGCGAATACGGCGAGGCGGTGCGGGATGTATGGCATGAATTGCCGATGCATTACCCGCATGTGATATTGGATGCGTTTGTGATAATGCCCGATCATGTGCACGGCATCATCGTTTTGACCAACGACATCGCATGGGCAAATTCTGTACGGGCGGGTTTGAAACCCGCCCCTACCATACACGGATTGCCGGAAATTGTGCGGGGATTCAAAACATTTTCGGCGCGGCGGATAAACGAATGCCGCCGTGCGGCGGGCTTTGGGGTGTAGCATCGCAATTATTACGAACACATCATCCGAAACGGCGAATCGTTGAACCGCATCCGGCAATACATCGCCGACAACCCGCTGCAATGGGAATTCGACCGGGAAAACCGCGAACGAAAACCAGGCCGGAAATCCCCGCCACCAGATGAACCATGGCGGATATAGGGAATTGGTGTTCCACAAATAATCCCCGGCCTCCCTTTGGCAGAGGGAACAACGGAATGGGACCGGACCAATGTCGGACGGTAGTTTTATCCCCGCCGGGAAAGATCCAATAAAACGTGAAACTATTTTGGGGCGCCACCCCCTTAAAGAGGATTTCTGCGGCGGCATGTTCGCGGCCGGCTCTGCCGGTTTCGGCACCCGGCTATTTTGTCGGCCACACGCAAGCCCGGCACGGCAGGTAAAGCGCGTTCTTTGCACCGGGGGCGGATTCTAGTATTCTTACGCGGATGGAACGATCACCAAATGCCGCTTTCAGCTACCGTTGGGCCGCCCCCGGCGACGTGAACGCCTTTTTCGGCCTCATGCTGGACAACATGACCGGGCTGGTGGTCCTTTCCTCCATCCTCATGGGGATCTTTCAGATGCCCGCCGAAGTAGTGCTGTTAAAGATGGTTCCCGGCACGGCGCTGGGGGTGATGCTGGGGGATCTTGCCTACACATGGATGGCCTTCCGCCTTGCCAACAAAGAGCGGCGGCAGGATGTGACAGCCATGCCGCTGGGGATAGACGCCATTGCGCTGTTCGGCCTCACGCTGGGCGTGGTCGGCCCCGCCTACGCCGTCACGCATGATGCCGACAAGGCGTGGGCCGCCGGCATGGCGGTGCTGGTGGTGATGGGGGCGGTAAAAGTTATCACCGCGTTTTTCGGCGAGGCGGTGCGGCGCAACGTGCCGCGCGCCGCGCTGCTTGGCTCGCTGGCCGCCATCGCCGCCATCTTCATCGCCTACCTCCCCGCGCTGAAAATATTTTCCGACCCCATTGCCGGCCTCGTGGCGCTGGGGGTGATCCTGCTTACGCTCACCGCGCGGATAAAGCTGCCGTTCAAAATCCCCGGCGCGCTCGGCGCGGTGGCGCTGGGAGCGGTGGTGTACTACCTCAGCAAGGCATTCGGCTTTGCCGGGCCGCACAACCATGTGGACGCGTCGTTCGCGCTGTCGCTTCCCTACCCCACCCTGCACTGGCTGGACGGCCTGGCTCTTGGCGCGAAGTACCTGCCCATCGCCATTCCAATCGCCATCACCAACGTTATCGGCGGCATCGATAACACCGAAAGCGCCGCCGTGGCGGGCGACCACTACTCCACCCGCGATATTCTGCTGGTGGAAGGTTTCGCCACGCTCATCGCCGGGATGTGCGGCGGCGTGATACAGAACACCCCGTACATCGGCCATCCCGCTTACAAGCGGATGGGGGGCCGCGCCGCCTATACCCTGGCCACCGGGCTGTTCATCGGGCTGGGGACGATGGTGGGGCTTACCGGCTGGCTGATCGCCCTGTTGCCGGAATCTGTGATGGTGCCGATCCTTATCTTCATCGGCCTTGAGGTCACGGCGCAGGCATTTGGTGAAAGCAACCGGCGGCACCTTCCCGCCGTGGCCATCTGCTTCATACCGGTGGTGGCCGATCTGGTCTTCATACAGTACAACACGGTGATGGGAATGGGGGGGCTGTCGCTGGACAAAATGCCCCCCGATTTTCAGCAGACCTATAACGCCGTGATGGTGCTGGGCAACGGCTTCGTCTGCACCGCCATGATATGGGCGGCGATGCTGGCCTTTTTGATCGACCGCAAGCTGCGCCACGCCGGGCTGGCGGCGGTCACCGCCGCGGCGTTCACCGTGGTGGGGCTTATCCATTCCCCGTTCGCCGACGGGCGGCTTTTCTACCCCTCGGCCGATTTGCCGCGGGCGGTCTGGATGACCGCCGCCGGTTATTTGTTAATGGCGGGGTGCTACTTTATAATGAACACCCTTAACAACGATTCAATAGAGGCTGACCAGTGACCGATTTACATGCGATGAGACACTCCGCCGCCCACGTCATGGCGCAGGCGATAAAAGAGCTTTACCCCAACGCGCAGTTTGCGTTCGGCCCCGAGACGGAAGACGGTTTTTATTACGACGTGAAGATCCCCGACGGCGCGCTGAAGCAGGAAGACCTGGGCAAGATCGAAAAGATCATGCAGCGCATCCAGAAGGCCAAAAAACCGTTCGAGCGCGCCGAGATGTCGCGCGGGGAGGCGCTGGAGCTTTTCAAGGCGCAGGATTTCAAGATACGGGCGCTTAACGACCTGCTGAAGAACGAAGCAAGCGTCAGCACCTACACCCAGGACGGATTCACCGACCTCTGCCGCGGCCCGCACGTCGAGAACACCGGACAGATAGGCGCGTTCAGCATCGACCGCATCGCCGGTTCCTACTGGCTGGGCGACAGCAAGA
>JAKAGL010000012.1 GCA_021815535.1 bacterium | reverse complement strand
GCAAACCAAGCTCACCCGCTTCGGCGCCCGCGATTACGATGCGGAATCCGGCCGCTGGACTTCCAAAGACCCGATACGGTTTGATGGCGGCGATACCAACCTCTATGGGTATGTGATAGCCGATCCTGTAAATCGTAATGATCTATCTGGATTATCATCGGATAATCTGCTTCCTCAGATGCCGTCATTTACCGAAGCGGCTCCTCAATCATCTTTTGCCGCGCCAGTTGCTGATATAGTAGTAGGGGGGATAGAGGTTGGTGCTTCAGTTGTCGCAGGAGTAGCAGGAGGAATCTGTTTAATTGATCCAGTAACTTGGCCTTGGGCGATGGTGCTTTTGCCGGGCAGCGTTGAGGCAGGATATGATGGGATTGATAGGATAAGCACTGGTATCGAAAGGTTGGGGGGAGATGGTTTGGCAAACAAAGGCCCACAAAAGAAAAAGTAGGTAGGATAATTGTGAATGAATAAAAATATTATTTATCGTAGCCCTATGGTTCCGATATTGAATATTTGGTTGGCGGCAGGGGCGCTTTTTTTTGTGGTTGGTCTTGTTGGTCCTTTATTTGGTGGGGATATTCAAATTGGAGGTATGTTACATGCCATTACTTGGGTCATTTATGCAGTAATATTGAAATATTATTATCTGAAGCGTGAGGAAGGGGTTAAGTTAGGCGAATTTGAATACTTGCTCATCATAGCAGGGTGCATAGCAATTATGTTTTTATGGTTCAGTTTCCCGCTTAATATTGTTGCAAGTATCATTCATGTCGCAGGTTTTTTTTATGGATACAGAGAACAAAAAAGGGAAAAGCAACTGTGACAAAGACGGAGCTATCTATATTGTAATGTTTTGTGCAAATTGAATCCCATCGCCGAGCTTGATGGTGGAGGCAACGTGGTGAGCACCTTCGTCTACGGCACCAAGGGGAACGTCCCCGACTATATGGAGAAGAACGGCACTACGTATCGCATCATCAGCAACCACCTTGGCAGCCCTGTGATGGTTGTTGATTCCGCCACCGGCACCGTTGCCCAGCAAATCACTTACGACGAGTTCGGTAACATTACTGCCGACACGAACCCCGGTTTCATTCCCTTTGGCTTTGCGGGTGGTCTTTATGACCAACACACCAAGCTGGTGCGCTTCGGAGCTAGGGACTACAACCCTGAAACTGGAAGATGGACCTCCAAAGACCCCATCCGTTTCTCCGGTGGCGACACCAACCTCTATGGTTATGTGCTGAGTGATCCATTAAACCTAGTCGATCCTAATGGTTTAGCAACAATTAGCATTGGATATGGTGTTTATTGTCACCGGTCACCTGAAAACCGGCCATCGCGGGTCACCCCAAAACCAGCCAGTTACTGTGTGACGGTTAAATAACCGTTATTGTTTCCATCATGCCTTGTTCTTTTCGTTTTTTCCAGCGGCGTCTTTAAGGCGGTAGCTTTTTCCTGTTATCTGGATGATTTCGGCGTGGCTTAGAAAACGATCGAGGATGGCGGTTGCCGTGGGAACATCGCCGATGAGCTTTCCCCACTCCTCAATGGGGCGGTTAGAAGTCATCAAGGTGGAACGAAGCTCGAATCGCCGCATGATGATCTCGAAGAAGTATTCCCCGCTTTGTTTCGGCAGTCGTTTTAAGCCCATGTCGTCGATGATGAGCAGGTCTGGTTTCAGGTACTTGCGGAGGGTTTTATTGGTATCGCCGAAACTTTCGGCCTGCATGAAGTCCTGCACGGCATCGAAAATTGAGCGGTAGAGGACGATGAACCCAATTCTGGCGGCCTGCCGCCCGATGGCTTGCGCCAAATGGGATTTACCGACGCCGGGCGGCCCGATGAAGAGAACATCATGGTGTTCCCGGATGAACTTGCAGGCGGCAAGGTCGTGTATCTGCCGTTTGTTTATCGCCGTGTTAAAACCGAAATCGAAGTCCTCAATGGATTTGGTATCGCGGAATCCGGCGGACTTTGTCCTTCTGCCGATAGCCCGGTCGTTCCTGATCGCCAGTTCATCATTAACCAGCAGTTCGAGAAATTCCCGGTGGGTTAAGCTGGAACTCGCCGCCTCCTGCAGCCGGACGTCCAGCGTGGCAATCAGGCCCGACAGCCTCAGCTGTTTGAGGGAACGTGTCAGTTGGTGGTTCATCAATGCTCCTTTCGTTGAAGAGAAGTTGTTGGTACTCGGCCATTGGCCTGATTACGGCGTGGGATTCCTGGAATTCGACGGTTTCCTCGCTTTCCATCCGATTGCATAGTTCCCGGACGGGGCGCAGATGGTAACAGCCGAGGGTTAACGCCTGTTTGCCCGCTTTGTTGATGACATCGGACGAATGTTTGCTGGCAAGGCTGATAAACCCCTGCAGCGTCCGGATTCCCTGAATACCCCGGACATTTATGACTTCCTTCGCCCAGGAACCGGCATCGGAGCCAATAAGGAATGCTTTGTTGACGAGGTATTCCGCTCCGCGCTCCACAGAGGATATCTTCCTGTCGGATATGTGTTTGGCGTCGGTGGAGAACTTCCCCGGCAAGGCAAGGCCGTGAACCGCTATCTGCTCGAACTTTTGGTTAAAGACACGGAGCAGGCGGCTATCCCAGCGTACCCATATTTCCCGGCCAAGATATTCGGGCGGAACGGAGTAATATGCGCGGCCCACTTCGATATGGCCATCGCGGTGAACGGTACGTTTTCCTTCGTGATAGAAGGGAAATGGCTCCGCTGGCAAAGGCTGCAACGTGGATTTTTCCACTTCCTCGAACAGCTTGCCGACCTGCTTCCGCGTGGTGCCGTGGATGCGAGTGTCGGCCACTTGCCGTTCCCAGTTTTGCAGATGCTCGTTTTCACCGCCAAGGCTGGTAAACGTCCGACCCTTAAGCGCGTTGTTCTTTACATACTTCACCCCGTTCTCAATTTTCCCCTTGTGGCGGGGCATGTATGGCTTGGTCGGCAGGATTATGATGCCGTAATGACGCGCAAACTCCACGATCTTGGGATTCAACTCCGGGTCGTACCAGTCCGCCTGCGTTACCGCTGCCTTGAGATTGTCGAGGACAAGCGTTTTAGGAACGCCGCCCCATGATCTGAAGGCGTTTTCCAGGCACCGGATGAACGTCTCCGTATCCTGACGGAATACCCCCTCGCTGTATGATTTGCGCGAGAAACTCAAACAGATACGAAAAACGTGGTTCCGCTTTTTACCGTCGCTGTCGATTATCCACGTCCCGGTTCCGAAATCGACCTGTGCTTCGGCTCCCGGCTCACATTCCATCCGGCGAAAGGGTAACGGCGTTTGTTCCCCAAGCCGCTTTACGAACCGCTTCACCGATGGATATGACCCTGAAAAACCGTTCTCGGATGAAATATCCTGAAATATCCGTTGCGCCGAAAGCCCCTGTTCCAATTTCCCGCTGATGATGTCGAAATAGGGCTGGCACAGGCTCTGAGACCCGGCGGTCACCGTGGCCGGTTTTGGAGCAGACTCAGCATCCGAGCCGGGGGTCACCGTGGCCGGTTTTGATTCTGACCCGGCGGTCACCCCAAATCCGGCCACTGACGCCGGATTTTCCTGCTGCGCATAGCGGCCCACCGTCTCCCGGTGGACGCCCAATTCCCGCGCGATCCGCCTATGCGACCATCCCAGCTCGAGTAAACCCTTGATTGCACTTGTCAAAGCCATCTTCAGAAAATTCGCCATTCATCCTCTCCCTTATGAAAAGGAGATGATGGCAAATTCCTCCTACAAATGGCCGGTTTTCAGGTGACCCTATGTGGCCGGTTTTGGGTGGCCGATGACATCCACAATAAGCCCTAACCCTTTTTAGGTATAACCATAATATATCCTGGGGTAAAATCTGTATTCGTTGTAAAGCAAAAAATGGTTTATCGTAGATAGAAGGCAAATGAAAAAATTTGATTTCTTTATGAGATTAGTGGCGGCTTACCTATCCTGCCTTCTCATATTCTTTGATGTTCTCCCGGTTGTCGCGGCCCAAAACGTTTCAAAGGCGGCAGTAACAGGGTCGGGTTGCGCCGCAAAGCTGGACAATCTCTCCTTAAAACAAGTGCGCGACAGGGCCGAAAAAGAAGCATATATAAACGCCCTTAAGAGCTATCTCGTTTTCACCAAAAGCGAATTTGTTGATTTAACCAGCAACGATACTTCTTTGGTGGTTAATTCCATCAACACGATGGCCGTTGGTTATATATACAACCGTAAGCTTAAAGAAGCGGACAAAGTTGGAGAAATCTGCTTTGAAGTTACCGGCGAGGTAATTCCTGACGAGCTAAAGGAGCTTATAGAAATATCATCCGGCATTGACCGGGAATATGAAAGCGAATATCTGCGGCAGCGGGATCAGTATCTGGAAGATGAGCGTTCAGCTGTAAAAAGGCGGAATGACATTGAACAATCTCTTATTGTGAAAAAAGGTGATGCCGAAAAATTGAAAAGCGAGATCCTTTCGCAAATAAAAAACGCCCCTGTGAAAAAAGAAGAATATTTGAAGCTCCAAAAGGAATATGAAGACTTGCTTGACACGGAAAAGAAAAATCCTGGCAGCCTGAACAAAGAGGTAACAGCTGAGAAAGGGAACAAAGTAAATAAAGCCAAGGTCGAATGGGACGAGCAATATAAAAAGTTTGATGAACTTGCGAAAGAACTGGACAAGATAAGAAGTGAACTTCGTCAAGCCGACGGGGAGCTAAAGGCAATTGAGGATTCTTTAAACAAGAAGAAAGCCGCTTTGGCAAGCTTTGTTTTTAAAAACCCTGTAAGAGTTGTTTTTTCATCCGAAACATATTCCAACGAATCCAGTTCGGCCAAGGACATAAAAAAACAGGCCGAATCTAAAGGTCAGGATATGACGCGGTACTTTGCCTCTGTCTTTATACTTTCAAGGTTGGCCGACTTACCCCCGTCCATAGAGATTGATTTTCCGTCCAACGGCTTGGATAGCAAACTGTCGTTTATTCAGGGCCGAATCATTCCAAGCAAGATGGAGTATCAAGACCTTGAAGGCAAACAATCAAGCGGTGCCGTGTGGATAAAAGATGCGGGCGATTATGGTAAAGCTGCCGCCATGATTAAGGCCGCATATGTATGGAAAGGCCCTGTGCCGTTTCGATTTACGGCGACAGATACCCCAACCTTGGTGCGCCGCACATTGGAGGATGGAAACTCCTTGGAAGATGACCTGAGAAAGGCAATGGCCGAAGCCCATGCCAAAACAACTGCGCTTGAGGCCAAACCGGAAACGAAAGAAGGCATTAGGTGGTATTGGTATGCTCTTGGAGTTATTGTTCTCGGCGGTGCCGCTGCCGCATTGGGTGGCGGTGGTAGCGGAGGTGGAAATTCTAATAGTGGGCATATTGGAGTTCACTGGTGAAATACATTTTTGAAGGTTTAACGCCGCGCAAGGCTACTGCAAAATGCTTGGCTGTAGGACTTACTTTTCTTTTAGCCTCATGCGGCGCATTGTCTGGCAAATCGAATCAAGGTTCTTCATCCACAGGCTCTCTTTCATTTAACGCAAAGTGGCTTGTAGATAGCCCCGCAAGTGGGGGGGCTAAATATTCAACCTCTCGCGCAGCCTCTATTGATTGCGCTACCCTTGGTGTTGGTACTGTAATAGCGGGGGTTTCCAATTCCGCAGGCAAAATCGTAGCCATTGGCGGCCCTTGGAGCTGTCTCGATGGGGCAGGCGATATTCTAGCTCCCACTGGAAACGGATTGAAGCTGGTTATTCAAGGCCAAACATCCACCGGAGTTGTCACTTATTCAGGATCAGCGGCTTCCATCAATGTTACCGCTGGTCAAACCTCAGATTTGGGAACCATCAATATTGCGGCGGCTTCAGGCATCCCCCCTTTATCAGCCACTTCGGTAAATCAAACGATAGATTCATATGGCTATGTCCCGGTTCCTTCGGCTCCAACAGGTCTTGCCGCTGTGGCTGGAAATGGCTTGGTTATTCTAAATTGGCAATCGGTGAATGGGGCCACCAGCTATAACATCTATTATTCCCAAACCAGTGGTGTAACTACAGCAAACGGAAACAGGGTTGCTCTGGCAGTCTCAGGATCTGCTGTCAGCGGCCTCACCAATGGCACCAAGTATTACTTTGCTGTCACCGCTGTGAACTCAGCCGGAGAAAGTGCGGTATCAACTGAGGTAAATTCAACCCCAGCAGCCCCATCTTCATCGGGCGGGGCATCTGTTCCTCCTTCAATTCCCACTGGCGTATCAGCATCTGGCGGAAATGGAAGCGTTTCGGTTTCTTGGACGGCAGTAACTGGGGCAATCAGCTACAATATTTACTATGGAAAAGCTGCGGGAGTGACCACAGCAACGGGCACAAAAATATCTGGTGTCGCGTCTGGAGTTACTATTACTGGCCTTGCAAATGGTACGGCATATTATTTTGTTGTTACATCAATTGGGCTAGGCGGTGAAAGCGCGTTATCAAGCGAGGTAAACGCAACGCCAGCGGTACTAACCACGCCACCTCCTGCTACACCAACCGGCATCAGTGTAACCGGCGGGAATGGCCAAGCGACAATTTCATGGACTGCTGTAACCGGCGCAACAAGCTACAACGTCTATTATCGCGCTTCTTCCGGGGTCACCACGCTGAATGGCACAAAGCAGGTAAATGTTGCTTCTGGTGGCGTCATCACTGGTTTAACCAACGGCACCACTTATTATTTCATTGTTACCGCGGTGGGGGCAGGTGGTGAAGGTGTGGCCTCGGCTGCGGCGAATGTTACGCTTGCAGGCAACACTCCCTCGGCCCCAACCGGCGTAAGCGCGACGGCCGGTAATGGGCAAGTAACACCAATCTGGACGTCGGTTACGGGAGCCACTTCATACAACGTCTACTACCGGACAACTGCCGGAGTAACAATTGCAACCGGAACGAAGGTAACCGGGGCCTCTTCCGGTTCAGCCATCAGTAGCCTAACGAACGGTACGACCTATTACTTCGTCGTCACGGCGGTGAACGCAGGTGGGGAAAGCACAATATCCAGCGAAGTGGCCGCATACTTGCCGTTGAAAGTTCCCCGGTTTGCCTATGTCGCCAATTACAACTCAAACGATGTCTCAGTTTATACAATAAACCAGACCACCGGCGCATTGACCACCGGTACGGCGGTGGCGGCGGGGACACAACCATACTTGGTTGCCGTTGATCCCACCGGTAAGTTCGCCTATGTAGCCAATGGCGGCTCTCACAATGTCTCGGTTTATACGATAAACCAGACCACCGGCGCATTGACCGCCGGAACGGCGGTGGCGGCGGGAACAAATCCATACTCGGTAACGGTTGACCCTTCGGGCAAGTTCGCCTATGCTGCCAATTTCACTTCGAACAATGTCTCGGTTTATACGATAAACCAGACCACCGGCGCATTGACCGCCGGAACGGCGGTGGCGGCGGGGACACAACCAATCTCGGTTACCGTTGACCCTTCGGGCAAGTTCGCCTATGTCGCCAATTTCGGCTCCGCCAATGTCTCGGTTTATACGATAAATCAGACCACCGGCGCATTGACCGCCGGAACGGCGGGGGCGGCGGGAACTGGGCCATACTCGGTAGCCGTTGACCCTTCGGGCAAGTTCGCCTATGCTGCCAATTTCAATTCGAACAATGTCTCGGTTTATACGATAAACCAGACCACCGGCGCATTGACCGCCGGAACGGCGGTGGCGGCGGGAACACAGCCACAATCGGTTACCGTTGATCCCTCCGGCAAGTTCGCCTATGTTGCCAATAGGAACTCGAATAATGTCTCGGTTTATACGATAGACCAAACCACTGGCGCGTTGACCGCCGGAACGGCGGTGGCGGCGGGAACAAGCCCAACCTCGGTTACCGTTGACCCTTCGGGCAAGTTCGCCTATGCTGCCAATTACGGCTCAAACAATGTCTCGGTTTATACAATAAATGCAACCACCGGCGCATTAACCGCCGGAACGGCGGTGGCGGCGGGAACAAATCCATGGTCGGTTATTACCTCCGGGTCAATTCAGTAGTGATTAATGGCCTTAGAACTGGCGCAGAGGATATGGCACAAAAACTCGCTTGTTGGAAATTGAAAAGTATAATCTTGAATTGTGCGCGGCAGCTTTTTATATCAAATGCACAAACAGCATATATAAAGGTAATGAAGCACCGACATGCTTGTGAGCTATTGAAAGGGAAAATACGCCTTTCAAACTATAGGTATTTTAGGGCAATCGAGAACGATACAAGGGGAGATGAATCAGAAGGAGTAAGCTTAAGATATTATGAAGACACGAGGTTGAAAAAAGACTCTATCAATGACCATTTCCTTTTTTCTGTTTCAGAAAATAATGCAAATGCGGCCTTCTTATTGACCAAATTCGACTGTGATGCGATAGTCACTATTTCCAATCCTGAAGAATTTATTAAGCGCATCATAAAGGCGCTTAAGATGAAAAACTGCGCAACCGAGCATATTCGGTACAGAATAGTACCCGAATGTGAATCAGGTTTTAAACGTGTCCTGTATGTAAAAAATTCCCGAATCAGCAAATCGGAATTAAATGCCCAAGAAATCATCCACCACCTTTTTGAGAAGGACAAAAAATATAAGTGCGAAAGGGAATTTCGCATTGCAATTGAACAATATATCTGCACTGACCACGAAGATATTCAGCAAGCAAAGGATAAAAGATCAGGGTGTAGTATTAAAAACCACCCTTTAAATGCTTCTGATTGCGTCGAATGCTTGGCCAGAAAATATCAGGTATGTGATGAAGCATTTTATCTTGATATTGGAAATTGCGAAGACATTACAACTCTACGACTAGCGTGTGACTTGTGAATTTGGAACTATTGCTTCAGGTCGCAAAACCGAATGCTAACCTCATTAATTTTGTGGATGATAATTAAAGTCATTTAGTTATGGCCAAATGTCAGGTGAAAGAGAACAGAATCTGACTGATAGCTCGAAGCTGAACCTATTAGCTTGATCTCGTGGTTGCCTGGTTAATAACGTCGTGATCAAATAGTCCAACTTTCCTCGATGAAATTGCATAGCAATACTGCCAGGATATTTATTTGTTTGCTCTATTGGCAAAGCTGTCAATTTTGTCTGCAACTGCTTGCAATGGCTTGTAAAGGTCAGCGACATATTCGTGCCCCATATAATGGCGTTTTGTTACCGCTGCGCCAGGTTGTTCCGAAATATGGTTTAAAAGGCGCGATATCCAGTCTCCGCTAATTACTTGTTTCGCAATTCCCGCAAAAGTACGGCGAAGATCGTGAGGGGTGAAGTAGATTTTGGGAAGGTCGTTTTCGGCAAAATAGCCATTCTTCAGCTTGGGGAGCGGGGTCTGGGGGGAAACCTCCAGATTCATTAAAGCAATTACTTTCATAAGTTGCTTGCGCGGATCTTTTACGCTTCCCGTACCGTCAATGCGAGGGAAAACGTATTCATTGGTTTTTGAGGTTAGCCGACGGTTAATGATGGCGAGTGCCTGCTTTGTGCAGGGCAGGATATGCGGGTTCTTGTTTTTTGTCTTGAATACAGTAAATGTGTTTTCTTTTAGGTTTACGTCAGACCATTTAAGATTCGCTGATTCGCTTTTTCTTAGACCGTTCAAAAGGGTAAAAAGAAAATAGTCACTTGAGACCCTGCCTTGAAATCCTTCAAGCTTGTCCATTGCATGAAAAAAGGCGGGCAGATGCTCATCGGCGATTCGCCTATGCATCGGTTTTGACTTATACCTGAACTCTTTCCTGATTCGTGCCGGATTGAGACTAATGATCTCGCCGTCATACTGTTCTAGAGCGTATTCGCATATAACATGGAGAGCGCTCCGGAGGTGCTCCGCCCCGCTTGGGGTAGATACCCCAAGTCGTTGGTAGGCTTGTTTGAATATCTTTGAAGTAATTGCGGAGATGGGGCCGTCCATCCAATTCATGTAGGGATATTTGTCCGGGTTCCCGGCATATCGATTCAGGACATTCTGATAATCTTTTGCAGTACGCTCACTTAGGTCTTTGTTCGCTTTAAGATATTCTTCAAGTGCTTGCCGAAGGGTCATGCCTTCGATGCGCTGGACTTTTTTTTCATTGTTGGGATTAATGCCGGATTCCATTTTGCCAAGTTCTTGAATAGCGTGCCGCCGAGCTTGGTCGGGTGTAATCGCACCATAGGTACCTATTCTTATCCACGCAGGTTTACCTTCTACTCGGCGGTTCACATAAAAAGTCTTGCTTTGCTCTCCTACACGAAGGCAGAAGCCAATAAGTTCACTGTCTCGATATACAGCCGCTGGTTGGCCTTGCTCGACGAAAGCAATTGAGTCGATCTTGCTCTTAGTGATTTTGATCTTTCTGGCAGCTTTTCCCATGTTTGAATTATATAACACATATATAACGCTAGCAATCCAACCAGGTGCAATTCAGTGCAACATGGTGCAACTGAAAATGTTGTTTATATAGGAATAAATCAAATATCCATTCAAAGGCTATACTATAATAACGGATTTCTAATCCGTAGGTCGTGGGTTCGAGTCCCGCCGGGCGCACCATTCAACCAATGAATTTCAAATATGAAGGCATTGTCGGTCGGCTTCCCGGCGCGAGAAAAGACCAAAGCAATTCCACGCTTCTGCCCCCGCTCCAAGGGGTCTTGAAAGTAAACATCGATCCCTTATCTACCTGGAATGAGCTTCGACGGTGACGCAAGGTTGAACAGGTCGACCAACATGCGGGTTATGACAAGGCCGGAAATGGAGGTGCCTGTCTCCACGAGCGGACGCTCATTTGTGTTGCGCAATGCAACACATGTTGTAAAAAGCAACAATTTAGGGGTTATGTGAGTTTTGTAATGCATTGATTAATCGCGGAGTATTTAGGTATTAATAGTGCAATGCTTTGGTGTCATGGGTCAAGATGCGGTCGAGAGATTTATTGGCAGGATTTTAACCGATGATTTGTTCCGGCGCGAAACCTACCAGTCTTTTGAACGAGCTACCGCATCGGAAGGTTTTGTATTTACCTCAGAAGAGCGGCAGGTTTTGAAACGGCTAGACCGCGATTTGCTTGAGCGTCTTTCTTTGGGGATGGATCTGGGGATCAAGAGGAGTGTCACCTTTGTTGATTTTGGTGGTGGTTTTTCCGCCAGAGGAATAGAAGGCGACAAGGGGAAACGATAACCGTTATTTGGGGTGGTTATGGAAAACAGGGGACTCATAAGTACAGTTCAGGACAATTTTACCGTCAGGGGGGCGGTGCTGAACAGATTTCCAAAAAATGCCGGAACGGGTTTGCAGCCGAAGGATCATGCTGCTCTGGTGTATGACCGCAGTGAGGAAAAATTCGGATTCTTATCGGATTTCTTCAGCGAAGGGGCTGCAAACGGGGAAAAACTGTTATTTTTCCTTCATGAACAGAAGGAGGAAGATGCTGTATTGTCTCTCGAGCAGTTTGGTTTTCCGGCACGCCGGCTTATCGGCAATAGAGTAATGGAAGTAATCAATTGCAACCGGATCTTTTTTCCGAATGGCCGGTTTAATCCCGATGAGGGGTTGGCGGAGCATCGCCGAGTTGTTCTCGATGCGCTCGCGGCGGGTTTTGGCGGGGTGCGGGTGTCCGTCGACATGGGTTGGGCGATGGGGCAGGTAGAGGGCGCCGAGTCCTTTATGGAGTATGAATCGCGCTTCAATTACTTTACCCGCGCGCTTAGCGCCATAACCGTATGCAATTATCACCGGGGGCTTTTCCCGAAAGAAGTGATTTTTAATGCCATGCAGACCCACCCTGTGGTGCTGAGAAAGGGGATAGCGGCAAAAAACCCGTATTATCTCGATCCCGGTGTATTCCTTGCGTCTGAAAGCGTTCTCATCTCAAATGACGCACTGCGGAGAAGGCAGGCAGTGAAGGGGGATAACCGTACCATCCAGATGGTGCGTGCTGAATTTTGCGAACGTCTGAAACGGTACAATCTGACCCCGCAGGAAGGGCGGGTTGTGGAGTGCATGCTCCATTTCCGGTCGAACCAGGATATAGCTGATGAGCTCCACATAAGCCTTAACACAGTAAAGCAACATTCAAAAAACGTTTACCGGAAAATCGGGATCAATAAGCGAATGGAGTTGGTAACGCAGTTCATGAGGTTGCTGGAATCGGAATAAGCGATGGGCTGGGCAGGGAGTTCCTTGACCGCCTTCGCAATATTTAGCGGCATATTTTAGAGGTTTGGATCGGGAACGAAGTGGGAATTTTTGGCGAATTGTAATAGTTAACGGGGTTTTTCGCTAGGAGGAATCAGCTGTGGAATCAGATACGGGAGGGGTGCGCGCATGAGCGCTTCGATCAGGCCTCCGGTTGAGACCGGCTCGTTTTACACGACCACGACCCCAGTGGAAAAGCATTGTGACGTTGGCGATCCCCTTATCATCGAATGGAAGGGAACCCGCTATCGTACCCTGATGCGGGGAGCCAAGGTGGAGACCATTGCCACCAATCTTCTGGGACAAAAGGCCCGACTAGCGATCCTTCACGACACCAGTTTTATCCTTACCGATATGCCCAGCAATTATGCCGCCGCCGGCTTTGAATTTAATTCATCGCTGACCGTTCGATTTTTGCGCAATGGCAAGGTGTATTCATTCAAAACGACACTGATGCGGGTGCACAACCAACCCCCGGTTCTGGTGCTGGAGTATCCCGAGATGGTGGAGTATCACAACATGCGGAGTGACGAACGGATGGGGATGATCTTTCCAGTCCAAATCGCCGAAAACGGCGGTGCGGTGATCAAAGCGGGGGCGATACTGGATATCTCCGCTAGTGGCGTCCGGATCGGACTTGAATCCAGGGAAGGCATTAATGTGGGAGCAAGGCTCAATCTTTCGTTCACGCTTCCCAATGGTACCTCGGTAAGGGATCTGGCCTCCTCTGTACGGAATATAAGCGAGGAAGGCGGAAAATATTTGATGGGATCGATCTTTTTAAGGCATGAGCCCGCTGTGAGGGCATTTTGCTACGAATGCGCAAGCTGTTTGGAGTGAAGCGATGCTAGGCTTGGGAAGAGAAGCGGTCATTGAGTTTGCCCGGAAGAACGGGTATGTGATGGTCCGCGGCTGGAAACCGGGGGAGAACGGCTACCTTCTCGCTGAAAAGCCCCGCGGCCAGGTTCCACCGCTCGCCCTCGGCCAGGGAGCCGTCGTTCGCATGGAAAAGAAGGGGGTGGTTTATGGGATGGCCGTCATCTACAAGGAACTGCTCCGAAAAACCAATCTCTGCCATTTTGCTTTTCAGGACGATGTGATTGCCCGAACATTGCGCGACGAGGAGCGGGTTCAATGCCTCCTGCCGGCGGTGATACGCGACGTAAATAACCAGAAGGCCGCGCCGTTGGGATCGGGCATCATTGTAGATCTCAGCAAGGGGGGCCTGCGGCTTGTTGCCCGCTCGCCAATGCATATTGAGCCGGGCGGCGAATTGTCGGTGAGCTTTCATCCGGGAGGGATAGGTTTCATAGACCGGCAGAAAATACGCCTGAAGAGAGTCGATGGCAGCGGTGGCAGGTTTGAATATGCCGCGCAGTTCATGGAAATGGACAAGAAAAATACGAAGTTGATGGATGAGTACTTCGCATTTTGCAAAGCGTGGGCATTGTGAGGGTTTTATGATAAAAAAAGTCAGGGCGGCAAGGCTTAAGCCGGGAATGTTCATTCACGATTTTGACTGCAGCTGGCTTGAGATTCCTTTTATGCACCGTTCCCTCTCCATCAAAGATGAACTGATGATCGACAAGATCATCAAACATGGCATTAGGGAAGTGTATATCGATACCGATAAAGGGTTGGATGTGGCCGATGCCCCAACCCGCGAGGAGGTTGCCTTGGCAGTGGAGGCCGCCGTGGAACAACTCATGACGGACGAAGGTCCGGGGGGCGATTCCGACAATATCCATCGCCGGGAGATGGCGCGCGCCAGAACCGTGCGCAAGGAAGCGGAACGGGTGATTGGCGCGGTCATGCGGGATGTCCATGAAGGAAAGAGGATCAACATCTCCCAGGTGGATGCCATGGTTGAGGGGCTGATCGACTCCGTGTTTGACAACCAGAGCGCCATGATGTGCCTAAGCCGCCTTAAACGCCGCGATGAATACACGTTCCAGCATTCGGTGAACGTGTGTATCTTCATGATAGCTTTCTGTCGCGCGATCGGTTTTGACCGCGCCGCCACCACCGAAGTAGGGGTAGGGGCGCTGTTGCACGATGTGGGGAAGATGAAAGTGCCTCAGGATATTCTCAACAAACCGTCACGGCTCACGGAAGAGGAATTCGCGCTGATGCAGTCGCACGTTACGCACAGCTATCAGGTGCTTAAAGAGGAGCAAGGGATTCCGGCAATGGCCATTACTGTGGCTTTTGAGCATCACGAGCGTCACGATGGCACCGGCTATCCCCTCGGACTCAAAGGCAACAGCATCACCCGGGTCGGCCAGATGGCCGCCATCGTAGACGTGTATGACGCCATAACCTCGGACCGCTGCTATCATAAAGGCCTCGATCCGGCGGAAGCGCTTCGCAAATTGTATGAATGGAGCGAATTTCATTTTTGCCGCGAATTGGTGCAGTACTTCATTAAGTGCGTTGGCGTATATCCGCTTGGCACCATGGTCCGCCTCGAAAGCGGCTACCTGGCGGTGGTGGTCCGCCCCGCCAACGGAAGCATGATCAAGCCGATGGTGCGTCTTGTGTACGATACAAAGAACAACAGAAAAGTGACCCCCCGTGATATTTTCCTTTCTGAAGCCGGTGTGAGCGACCGGATAATTGGTTACGAAACTCCCTCTAAATGGGATATTAACCCTCTTCAGTATTTGGATATGGCTTTATGAATGGCGGGGAGCCGGAGCGGGAAGAAACGTCATGCAATTACGACCCTTTGCTTGGCACACTGAGAAAAATGCGTCTTATTTGCCCGTTTGCCGTCAGCCCCTCCAAATATGGCGCGCGTCAGGAATTGTCGGTAAGCTGCTTTTGCTGGTTTCAGGCGGAACAGCACCGTACCATCCTTTCCAACGATCTGGGCAGCCAAATAATGGCCGCTTGTGTGAACCCGGGCGGTTATAAGAGTTGCGCTATCTACGGCGCCGTTCGGGATGTGTAAGAATTCCCACTCTGAAGGGAGGCCGATGGATCGCATTCTGGATATGGGTTGTTCGGCATCTAAGAGGTCGCCGGATGCTAAACCGGTTTCCGCCGCGCCCCCGGCCGGGCAGTCTTCCTCACCGGAAAGGATCATTCTGCCGCTTTGCCGGCTATGGCTGACGCCCACGGAGCGTCGGACTAAACCAGTGGCGGAAATGATGCCTGAGGAGCGGGAGCGTTTTGGCCCGCAAATCAAGTCTGAACAGTCGGCTTTTCTGAAGGATTTCCGCCAACATCTTGGCGGGTTTCTGAATACTGGCAGCGAGGAAGAAATCAAGGCCAAACTGTCTAAGGCGGTCAAGCAGTATTACGCCGACGCCAAAGACCTTTATGGACGGTTGATTGATGTGGTGAAATATTGGGATGTGCGGATCGTTGGAGATATGGAGAAGGGCATCATCCCCCAGTTGGACAATTTAAGGGTTGCCCCTTCGTTTCTTAAATCGGATACGGCTTTTATCGAGCAACTGCTATCAAGGGATCCCCACCTGATCGGATTTGTGCCCGATTCTTTTAAATTGAGCCGTATTGCCGTCTTCAATGCGGTGAAAACCTGTGGTTCGCTGCTGGTGCATTTGAAAGATGAATTCAAAATGGATCGCGAGTGTGTGCTGGCCGCTCTGGAAAATGATGGCTTGGCCATTCAGCATGTCGACGAAAGGTTTCGCAATGACCGGGAGATCGCGCTCAAAGCGGTCAGGCAGAATGGTTTGGCGCTGAAATATGTTGGAGAGGCTCTCAAACGGCAGGATGACTGGGAAATTATTATCGCGGCCGTCGAGCAAAATCCCAAGGCCATCATCTATGCCGGTGAGAAGTTTTTCAGCGGTTGGGATCACTATTTCGCTTCGGGGGATGAACATCCGGCTTATGCGTGGCATCAAGGTGAGCATGAAATGATCCCCTTGCCTGACCTGGAGGTGCCCGAAGCCTCCGTCAAAACGGGCGAAGACGCAAAAGCCATTCTTGAAATCGGGATGAAATACCCGAAGATATTCGACTACTACGTTGAAGGCCATCCCATTTGGGATAATGAGGAATTTGTATGGGGCTTGATCGATAAAACGAACAGGATCCCGAAGAGAATAGGGATGAAGTTGCGCAACAACTCAGGATTTATTCTCACCCTCCTGCAAAAAAGGTCAAAAAAACTTGGTGACGGCCGTCATGATTCGTACGTTTTGTTTAATTATGCCGGCGCCGAATTGCGCGGACATCCGGAATTTTTGGAAAAAATGTTGATGTACCGGTTGGATATAAACCAAATCGCCGCCTGGATTGGTAAAGATGATTTTTTCGTTCAGGAAGATTTTGATGATCTTGATATGCGGCGCTGACCACGGTTTGCGGTTATTCGCTTCCGGCCGACCCTTGGCCGGATTTTTCTTTTGTATCATCCTTTGCGCCATCCAGTGAACCGCTGAATTCCGCTTCAGGGCGTACCGGATGATTAATTTTTCCGGTCTTTCAGAAAATGCACTGTTTTTCTTTTCACCCGTTTCATAAGGCGGTAGTTAGCGAGGAAACCTTTTTTTTTCAATTCCATGAAAGCCAGCTCACAGGCAGAAGCATTGAGAAGCCCCTATCTGTGTAATCTATCGTATCACTATGCCACTTTATCGATCATTTATAATTTGACATTCTAAGGTAAGATATTGACAATATAGTCACAGTTTCCAATATGTTCATTGAACAAATCTTCAGGGTGAAGGGATTTTCCTGATTTTAAGGGGCTTATTATCTCAATGGAAATATATGGTTGCGGACGTGAACGAAACGGCTAAGACCGCTACCCATGCAGTGACCCTTTACACTGCCAGCAACCCGGTGGAAAAGCTTTGTTTCATTGACGATCCAATCATCATTGAGTGGAAAGAAAAGCGTTATCCCACCCTTATGCGGGGCGTACGGGCGGAGGTTATTGCCACTAATACATTAGGGGGCAAGGGCCGTATCTCCATTCTGCCTGATATGAGTTTTTTCATCACCGATATACCCAGGGGGTACGCCAGCAGCGGTTTCGTAAACAATGCTTCCTTGACGATACGGTTTCTCTCCGGGGGGGCGGTTTATGCGTTTAAAACGGTGTTGGTGCGCGTGCATCACCAACCACCGGTGTTGGTGATGGAGTATCCGGAGAAGTTGCAGCGCTACAACCTTCGAAGCAGCGAGAGGATAAGTATCATTTCACACGCCCGAATATCCAGGGATGGAAGTTCGGAGCACCAAATGGGGGCGGTGCTGGACATCTCAGACTCCGGAGCGCGGATAGGGCTGGATGCTGTGGATGGTATCGGACTTGGGACGATGCTCCGCCTTTCGTTTACTCTCCCCAACGGTATGGCGGTGAGCCAACTGGGTGCGGTAGTGCGGAATGTCAGCGAGGAGAGTGGAAAGTATTTGTTGGGAGTTGGTTTTTTAAAGCCTGATCCCGCAGTGAGCGGATTTTGCCGCAGCTGTTTGGATTGTCTGGAGTGATGAAATGTTGGGATTAGGGAAGCCGGCCTCAATAGAATACGGTAAGAAAAGAGGCGAGATAATTGTGCGCGGCTGGAAAACATGGGGGCAGGGTTTTCTCCTTACCGAAAAACCCGGCGCTTCGCTTCCCCCTCTCGTGCCGGGCCAGGAAGCCGTCATCCGTATGGAACATAAAGGGATCTTATTTGGCATCGCTGTGACTTACCGTGAGAATTTGGCAAAAACGGATCTGTGTATTTTCTCCTTTCATGATGATGTGATTGCCAAGTCGTTGCGGGAAAATGAGCGCATCGCATGCCTGATTCCCGCGGCCATTGACTATTCCGATTCCAAGGCCAGCGATCGGGAATCCGTCTTGATCATCGATCTTGGCAGGATGGGTATCCGTTTTGTCACCCGCTTGCCGGTTCATGCCTCACCGAATGATGAATTGTTTATAAGCTTCTATGCGGAGGCGAAGGTGGATAAACAGAAGATCCGGCTGATGCGGATAAGTGGACAGGGGGGCCGGATCGAATATGCCGCCCAGTTTGTCGAAATGAGTCCGGAGCGCCTAAAGCTGCTTGACGATTATTTTGCTTTCTGCAAGGTCTGGGCGATTTGAGTTCCCGGCGGTAGGGGAGTATTCTTTCGCGCCGGTTCGGTTGATTTTTCCGGCAGAGTGCCGGCCGTCCGCATAGATTTCAGGTGCATTGCCAAAGCGGTTCATACCGTATCGTTATATAATTATTAAGGACTTCTGGAACCTTTTTAGGGCTTGCCTTTACGATTTTCTCAAATATAGAACAAATTGTTTTTTTTATGCCAATATTGCATTTTTCCACAGGCTGGAAGTATATGCTTTATGTATGTAAAGCAATGTGCCATTAAATGCAAAGATGGTTCATGTCGTAATAGTTGACATTTAATGTTATCTAATTGAAAATGAATAAGAAGATATTTATATGAATTATTATTTAATATTTCTGGTCTCATTTTGCCTGCGTTATAAATAGTAACATAAGGAGGCGGATTTGGTTGTGAGCGCTTCTCCAAAGCCATCAGTCGGATTGACCACAATATCCACTGGCGTTAATCCGGTAGAAGAGTTTTGCGCTATTGGCAGCCTTCTGAGCATCGAGTTGAAGGGGAAGCGCTATCACACCAGGATGCGGGGTGCGAAAGCGGAGTTTATTACCACGAACATTATGGGGGGGAAGCCCCGTCTTACCTCGTTGCCGGAGACCAGCTTTATCCTCGCCGATATGCCCAAGGATTATGCCGCAGCCAGGTTTGAGTATAATTCACCGCTGACCGTTCGATTTCTGCTGGAAGGGTCGGTATATGCGTTCAAGACGATGCTTATACGGGTTCATGGCCAACCGCCGGTTTTGGTGTTGGAATATCCCAATGAAGTACAACGCTACAATATGCGGAGCAGTGAGCGGGTCAACATCATCTCTCCCGCGGAGGTTGCCAGAAATGGGGGACCGGATCATCAAATGGGGGCGGTTCTGGATATTTCCACCTCTGGCGCCCGGATCGGCCTTGAGGCGAAAAATGGCATAAACGTGGGGGATAAGATCCATGTTTCATTCAAGCTCTCCAATGGTCAGGATATAAACCATCTGAGTGCTGTCGTTCGGAGCATCGATGAGGAAAACGGCAAGTATCTACTGGGAATCGGGTTTTTGGGAAGCGATGACGCGATCAGCGCTTTTTGCAAGGAATGTGCGGATTTCGTTTCAATCACGAACCCCGCCGCACACCCCGCCATGCTGGAACTGCAAAAAGAAGCGATGATTGAATTCGACCGGAAGAGCGGTAAGGTGGTGGTGCGCGGTTATAAGGAGGGAGCCAACGGCTATATCCTTACCGAAAAGCCGCAAGGCCAGTTACCTCCTCTTTCAATCGGGAAGAACGCCGTCATCCGGGTGGAAAATAGGGGGACGATCTATGGCATGGCCGTCACGTACAAGGATTTCCTGAAGAGAACCGATCTTTGTTATTTTCCTTTCCATGAAGATGTTGTTTCCCATTCACTACGTTCCGAGGAACGTGTTGTATGCCAACAGTTGGCGACAATCAAAGGGATAAAAAACGAGAGCGATGCCCCGCAATCCGGCGTTATCGTTAACCTCGGCAAAGGGGGGCTCCGGTTCGCCACCCGCGGCCCTATCGAGGCCAAGACCGGCGATGAGGTGTTGATGAGTTTTTATCCTGGCGGGATTGGTTTTATAGACCGGCTGAGAATGCGTCTGATGCGGGTGAATAATCACGAAGGCCAATTTGAATATGCTACACAGTTCATTGATATGGAAAAGGAGCAGCAGGAGTTGCTGGATTCCTATTTTGCATTTTGCAGGAACTGGATGTCATGAGCGTGGGGCATGAATGCGATGTTTTTTTAAATGTGTTTCCAAAATTCTGAAATTGTGAATCCTTTCCCGGCATAGTATCATCCGCCGCATGATATTTGATACATCGCAAAATGTCTTTCGCTACTTCCATGAAAATTCGCAATTCCGGCGCGGGATTGCGTTTATTGAAGAAGCGATTGCCACAGGGATAGCCGATGGCCGCTATGTTCTTGATGGTGATGCCTGTTATGCGATGGTGCAGCGGTACGAAACCGCCCCCGCCGCCGGGAAGCGCCCTGAAACCCACCGCCGCTACGCCGATATTCAGGCAGTTATCGAAGGGGAAGAGATCATCGAATGGCTGCCTTCAGACGGGTTGACCATTGATTCTCCCTATGTGGAAGAGAATGACATCGCTTTTTACCGCAACGCTCACGGCGCCATCCGATTGCCTATGCGTCCGGGGCTGTTTGCCGTTTTCTACCCCGGGGATGCCCACACCCCTGGCTGTATGGTTTCCATTCCGGCAACTGTCCGCAAGATTGTTGTTAAAGTCCTTCTATAGCCTATCGGTTTGCAGAATCCAGGGGCATGTGATAGCATGATATTAAATAAGGAGTTACAGCAATAGTTCACCTTCAAGGATGACGTGATCCCGCTCGCCGGAGCCATTCCGGCAATCAGGCGGGTGGACTATGCTTTCACGTTGCAAAATAACCTTCTGCGGTTTTTCGTCAAAATCATACTTTGGAACAAGGTCGGGGGCTCCCCCGGCAAAACACCCATTTAATTGACTCTGCATTGAAAAACCGACTATCATTTTGAATTCAGCTTAAGCGAGGTAATGATATGAAACTTAAAGGCGCTCAGATTGTAGTGGAAAGCTTAATCGCCGAAGGGGTGGAAACCATT
>JAKAGL010000011.1 GCA_021815535.1 bacterium | reverse complement strand
TTTTGCATTTGACTACAAAATGGGTGCGCGTGGTTATGACGATTCTTTTAGCGATGCCAAATATGAACGCCAAGCCGACATATACGCATGTCTGCTGTGGGGTAATGGGTACATGGCGACGTCCGGTCTATTTCTCTTTATATTTCTGTTCCCGATGCAGCAACCAGAGGCCGAGCGCGCTCCGCGCAAAACCATCAGTTATGCAATTGAGGACATGCCCGCCCTTTGGGATCGAGTTAAATCCGACATGCTGGCGTTTGAGACGGACGTTAATCTGGCGGCGAATATGGGATGGCCGATGGTTGAAATGTCATGCTCGTCCTGCCTGCAATACGCAAACTGCATGGTATCAAGGAGGGAATTTGAAATGAATAACAAGGTGCTGAAAATGCCAGCCGGTGAATTGACGGCGGTAAACGTGAATCAGGCCGTGGAATTGCTTTTCGCAATCCGCGCGATGGAAAAACACGTTAGCGAAGCGGTAGAGACGTATATCAAGGCCAACGGCTCGGTGGAACTTGAAACCGGCGTTTATGGCTACGTCACCGAAAACCGCGCGACCGTGGCGGATAAAGTCGGACTAATTCGCGCCCTGCAAACTGGCGGCGTCCCTCAAATGACGATCATCGACGAAATGGGCCTGACCGTCACCGCCGCAAAAAAACTGGCCGGGAAATCCGTCGATATCGCTCCATTCATGGGATCGACCACCGTTGAAAAACTGGTTTTCAAGAAAACCAGAAAATCAAAGGAGGCGGCATAAATGGGATACAACCGGGCAATCGTGCAGGGGAATATTACCCGCGACATAGAACTGCATTATACACCCTCCGGCAAGGCCGTTGCAACCCTTAGTGTGGCGGTAAACGAGAAGCACGGTGATAAGGAAACCGTGCTTTTCATGGATTGCATTTGTTGGGAGAAGACCGCCGAAAACTGCGCCAAGTATTTGAAGAAGGGATCGAAGGTGCTGGTTGAAGGCTGCCTCCGTTCCCGAACATGGGACGACAAAGAAACCGGACAGAAGCGCACAAAGATGGAGATTACTGCACACCAAGTCGTATTCCTTGACAGCAAGCCTGATGGGGGCGGAGCAGAGCATGGCGAACAACCACAAGACGATGATCTTCCGTTTTGAACCAGAAATAAGGAGATATGACGATGGCGAAGAACCTGAACGAATACGCCCCGGAGCCGGTGGAAAGCGGGGTGGAGGAATGATTAACCGTGCAGCTTATAAAGGGACGGACGTTGCGGTATCGC
The DNA here is from genome assembly GCA_021815535.1 of bacterium. Taxonomy (GTDB): domain Bacteria; phylum Nitrospinota_A; class UBA7883; order JACRGQ01; family JACRGQ01; genus JACRGQ01. The sequence continues at coordinate 19,769 of JAKAGL010000011.1, read as the reverse complement.
GTTCGCAGGATGAAATCCGGCGGCTTCTAAGAAAGTATGGAGCCGACCAAGTTCAGTACGCGGAAGATCATAAAGCTAGAACGCTTACCGTCCGTTTTTTGATTTCCGTGAACGGAAGGTCTTACGGTGTGCAACTTCGGGCAGCAATCCCGGTTATTGAACCCGTGAGCGCACATGGCCGAAGTCGCACCGCAAAACAGATTGAGGTGATGGAGGAACAGAACGAGCGTGCATCGTGGCGGGCTGTATTTTATGCACTGAAAAGCCGCTTGGAATCCATCGAATACGGGATCGAAACTTTTGAACAGGCGTTTCTTGCCCATATGTTACTACCCGGCACTGACCAGACGCTGTTTGAAAAGATGCAACCCGCGCTGGAAGCCGGGAAAAACCCGTTTTTGCTTACGGGTGGAAAATGACCTTCATCGGCATCGACCCCGGCCTCCATGGCGCCATAGCCATTGAAAGCGCACCCGGCAAGGTCGAAATCTACCCCATGCCGCTGATCGGCAACGAACTGGACGTGCGGGGCATCGGCGAGATATTCGCCGACCTCGCGCGCACCGGCCACACGTCGGATTGTTTCGCCATGCTGGAAAAGCAACAGTGCTACCCGAAGCAGGGCGGCGTGTCGAACTTCTCCACCGGATACGGCTACGGCGTTCTGGTTGCCCTGTTGACGGCGCATTGCATCCCGTTTGAGGAAGTGCGGCCGCAAGCGTGGAAAAAGGCTTTCGGCCTCTCAATGCGCGGCGAAGAAAAAAGCGCAAAGAAAGCGGCCAGCATCCAAAAGGCGCAACAACTTTACCCCGGCGTGAATCTGGTGATGCCCGGATGCCGCAAGCCGCACGACGGCGTGGCCGAAGCACTGCTTTTGTTGGAATATGGCAAGCGGATGAAAGGAGCGGGGAAATAATGAGCACGGCATTGTACTCCAAACAAATTGAGGTTTTCTGGACTGGAATGGTAATTGCGAAAGTATTTTGCGGCGACCGCCGTGTTGGTCTCAAATTTTTCGACAATTTTTTCAGCACGGTAGAGGGGCGTTGCAAAAAGGCACATGCGTGGGCGGACAAGCATATAGATATATGCGCCAAATATGAGGTTGGAGTGCCAGTCGCTGGAGGTGAGCAAGTGGGGGATGAAAGGAGCGGGGAAATGAAAAAGCTGTTATTGGCGGTGGCGTTGCTATCTTTATTCGGTTGCACCCAATGGGTGAACAAGAATCACATAGCGCAGATGAAGCAATGTACGGACGCCGGGCTGATTCCCATGCAAAATGTTCTTGGGGATTATCTCTGCACCCCAAAACCGGCGGCGTGCAAATGAACCCCCGCGCATGGCTGATCCTTGCTCTCGCCATCGTCGGCCTCACCTTCGCGGGCATCGGCCGCGTGGAACAGGCGCACAAGGCGCAGGAATCAATCGAAGCCGTGAAGCAGTCGACCGGATGGAAGCCCGATTGCGCGGGAATCAGGCGCGACATGAAGCGGTATCACTGGTCTGAAACCGCCATCGCCGCGGAACTGGAAAAGGAGGGTGTGTTCGACGCGCGCCTGGTGGAGGGGGAGAAATGAATGGCTATATGGATTGTTGGGCAAGATGGTGAGCCGGAATTGCGCGCCATCTACGAAAGGCACTATTCATGCCGCCAATACAGAGATGGGCGGAAAGTTCGGCTTTTTTGTGGACCTGGTGAGAAACTCGTTCTCACCACTCCCCGCCGAGACGCACTGTTTGTCTGGCGGAAATTCATTGATGACAGCGGACAGTGTGGAATCAACTGTGCGGTGTTCCGGAATGAATCCAGCATTCGTGCGAGCGCCCTTATCCGTGAGGCTGACGCCATCGCTGATTACTGCTGGCCTGGTGCGCGGCACTACACTTACGTTCGGCCACAGGCTGTCAAAAGCCGGAATCCGGGATTTTGTTTCCTTTGCGCCGGATGGGTGCGCTGTGGTTTTACCAAGTCAGGGCTTATTATTTTCGAGCGCGAGGGGTAACAAATGAGCGGTAAATCACGCGACAAGTGCCCGGAATGCGGCTTGGAAAACGACGACAACTTTATACCTTTGGGGGCTGATTGATGTATTTAAATAAATCAGCCATCGAGTGGTGCGATTACACGGCCAATCCGGTGCGCGGCAAGTGCCAGCATGATTGCCATTACTGCTACATGAAGGCCATGAACGAGCGGTTCAAACCGAAATACGGTAACGGCAAGGCGGAGGTGACATTTCATTCCGAAGTTTTGAACGCTATTCGCAACCACAAAAAACCGGCGACGATTTTTGTCGGCTCAAGCCATGACCTTTTTGGGGATTGGTGCGATCAGTACTGGATTGATCAGACCTTAAAAACCGGCCGCGCTTCATCCCACTATATTTTCCTTACAAAAAATCCAGCGCGGTTGCCCATTAGGCAGAGATATTTCCCTTTTCCCAACCAATATTTCGGCGCATCCATCGACACCGTGGAACGGGCTAAAGCGACGAACCCCTACATGGATAGGCTGGACTTTTTGAGCATTGAACCGCTTCTGGAGGATGTTGCATACGATTTGGTGGGTAATTTCCGCGCCCTCATTATTGGGGCACAAACAGGGAAGGGGGCGATAAGGCCAGAGAAAGAATGGGTGGAACATCTTATCGAATTGGCAGAAGACGATTGTAAGGTTTTCATCAAAGATAACCTGCTCAAACTCTACCCCGAACTTTCCCACCGCCGGGAACTGCTTTGGCCGTTATTTACGAAGGGGGCGAAATGACCGAGAAAGAATTTAATGAAATCATTAACGACAGGCTGAAAAAGATCGTCCTCACCCTGCGCGCAAAGGGCAAGGAGTACGCATCCAATGACGATCGCCTGCACAACTTCAAGCGCGCGGCGGAAATGTTGCGCTGTTCCCACGAAAAGGCTCTCATGGGAATGCTGGCAAAACATATGGTGTCCATCATGGACATGGTGGATGAAGTAGAAGCCGCTGGCGACAATCCCTATCCGATGAAACTTTGGGAAGAAAAGCTTGGTGATGCTATCAATTACCTGATCCTGCTCGAAGCGATTGTGAAGGAAAAGTGAGCAGTGAATAACCGCCCTAAAGGTCTTAAGGCCGCGATGCAGTTTGTTGACTCCATTTCCCGCGCCATAAAGTCCGGGAGATGCTGTAGGCATCACGATAGGCCGGAGGCGCTAAAGGGCGTGGGGCTGTGCTCGGAATGTTGGGGAATGAAGCCGAAACTGAATCAGTCAATGAAGGTAAGTGCGTAAAAAATAGATAACTGTTAATTGGGGTTGCCGCAAGGCATGGGGGTAACTAATGAGAATTGAAACGATAGGCGATGCCGTGCTGTACCACGGCGATTGCAGGGAAATATTGCCGACGCTTCCGAAAGTGGATGCCGTGATTACTGATCCGCCGTATGGCATTGGAGAAGACGGCGGGGACAAGCAACGGCGGCGCGGTTCTTCTCCGCTGGTGATTCATAAAAAAAAAGAATGGGATTCAGAGCGTCCCACACAAGATGTTTTTGATTTGATATTTGTAAAAAGCACTAATCAGGCAATTTTTGGTGCCAATTATTTTAGCGACTACTTGCCACCATTTATGGGTTGGATTTTTTGGGATAAAAATATCGGCGGTGATTTTTCTGATGGAGAATTGATATTCACAAACAGGAAAAAAGCATTACGCAAAATAACAGTTTCATCGACGCTTGGTTTGAAGGGCGGTTGGGATCGCCAGCATCCCACGCAAAAGCCTGTCAGGATTATGGAATATTGCATTGGTTTATTTGAAAGCTCTAATACCGTCCTTGACCCCTTCATGGGAAGCGGCACAACCGGGGTCGCTTGTGTAAATCTGCAACGCAAATTTATTGGCATAGAACTTGATGAAGAATACTTCAACATCGCTTGCCGCCGCATTGAGGCGGCTTATAAGCAGGTTCCGCTTTTCGGGGGTAACTGAATGAGCGAACCGAAATATCTTTGCGTGAAGAACTGGGAGAAGTTCCAGCGGTATCACGATCACGAAAAAACTGGACGGCGCATGGAATGGCTAAAGCTATACCCGGCGTTGCTCGATGACGCCGACTTTTCCAGGCTATCCGATGAGGCAAAAATGATGTGGCCGATGTTCCTAATGCTCGCCGGAGTTACAGCGAATCGACTCCCAAACAACACCGAATGGACACGGAACCGACTCCAATTCAACACCATGCGACTTTCAAAAATCAGGAAAGTGTTTGATGAATTGATAAGTATTGGATTTTTAATACCCATTGTGTCGCAATGTGGCGCGACGTTGACACAGAATAGAGAAGAAGAGAATAGAGAAGAGAAGATAAGAAAAGAAAAGAACTTATGCACCGACGCGGCAAACGCCGCATCGTTGCCAACGGAAAAAACCGACGAAACCGCCTTGGCCGTTACGCATGGCAGTGCCCGAACGGTAAAAGCGGAAATTCAATTCAACTACAACACCGGTAGTTTGACCGGCGTAAGCGCAAACGATATTGCGGACTGGGAGCGGGCTTATCCGGCGGTCGACGTAAGGCGCAATGTCGCAGCGGCGGTCGAATGGCTGAGGGCCAACCCTCAAAAGCGCAAGAAAAATCTCAGGCGGTTCTTGGTCAACTGGATGTCTCGAGCCCAGGAACGCGGCGGCGACGTGCGTTCAAAGTCTCAAGGTAAAAGCGCGGAGATCGACAAAGCAATAATGGGCGCGCTCAAAGGCGACGGAACTTTTCCGTTTGGAGGTCGGCGATGATAAGCGACAAGTTTTGGGCGCATGGCATAAAGGTGCTCGGAGAAACATATCAATGCGCGCCGCCGGAAGAGCAACAGAAGGCATGGCGCGCGGTGCTTGATGTCGAAAACATCACCGACGAAGATTTTGGCAGGGCCATAAAATACATCATCACGAACGTCAAACAATGGTTCCCATCGTTCAATCTCGCGGCCATGATTCTCGAATGGCGAAGCGATGTAAAACCATTTTCTCAACGGATTGCGAATTCGGAACCACCAAAACAACTTCAAGAGCCGCGGCACATCGGAGAGTTGTTATCTGGATTTCACCGGATGCTATTCGACCGCGCAAACGAAGTGAAGCGTAAAACCAAAATACTTGAATGTGAAACGATTCACGATTACTGCGAAAGGTGTCAGGTAGAGGCCATTCAGCAACTAGAGCGCGAAAATATTGAGATCCCGGCGCCGTACAAGGCGTGGTTGCGTGAGTATATTCTTAAGGGGGAGACCGCTTGAAAACAGGCGAAAAACAGAGGGAGGTGGACAAACTGGACACCTTAAAAAAGGTCTGGTACTCACCGGCCGATATTGGCCGTATGATGCGACCGCCTGTTTCTAAGCGAACCATCATTCGGGAGATCGAGCGCGGGAGAATAACGGCCGTTCAAACACCTGGCGGCCAGTACCGTATTGACCGAACTGAATATCTCCGCTACTCCGGCCAAGATCAAATCGCCACGGGGTGCAAGGTATGAGCGTTTGTAAATGTGGCCAAAAGGCGCGCACCGGTCAAAGAACATGCAGCAAGTGTCATAATGCCTATAATGCCGCTTGGCGGAAGAAGAATAAAAAGCCGCTAACCGAAGAACAGCGGATAAAAATTAACGCCCGATCAAGGTCTAGACAGTTATTCAGAAGGCATATCTCGTGGGGGATGGTTAAAAAAGGAGTATGTGAAATTTGCGGAAACCCTAAAACCGAAATCCATCATGATGACTATGGTTTGCCCTCTTGGGCGATAAGATGGTTATGTCGTCCCTGTCATCGTAAAGTTCATAAAGACATGGCGCAAAAAATCTCTTAACTAAACGTGCCAAACGTGACAGCCCACATGCCCATTCTGGTTTATAAAATGGGCAATGGAACAGGTAGCGCATTTCTGTAACCCGTTTTCCCACGCGCATTCCGTTTATCCAGAGCCCATCGCCGCCCCTCCTCGCGGATTATCTTCGTTGTCTGCCCGGTCGGGTCACGCTGGCCGGGCGCTCCTTCAATCGGTGCCGTCATGGATGCGAGAGTAGCCGCGGTGGATGCGTCATGCATGGCCGCCCATGGCGAGATTGAGGAGCGGATCACTCGCCGGATCGAAACCCTTGAAACAGACCACAAACAATCGCTCACCCGCATCTACGAAAAGCTGGAAATAATTCAGCGCGAATATTCAACGCGCCCCCCGCTGTGGGCAACCACGTTAATAACCCTGCTGTCAACGATATGCGGAGCGTTACTCATGAAGGTGTTGCACTGATGGGCACCATCGAACTGATCCTCAAGCGCGTCCACAGCGATACCGTAAGCGGCACCTTTGGAACGCTGGCTCTGAAGAACAAACCCCCGTTCTGCGTGACGGTCGAAAAGCCGTGGTTGAACAACCACCCCAACGCATCCTGCATTCCCGATGGCCGATACCAGGTGAAATTAACGCCGTCGGCGCATTTCGACCGGGTTTTGCCCGAGGTCATTGACGTACCAGACCGGACGGGTATCCGCATCCACACCGCCAACCTGCAGACCGAGCTATTGGGCTGTATCGCCACCGGCGAGAGTTTCACCGATATCAATGGCCAGCCGGGCGTTGGGATGAGCCGCGAAGCATTCAGCGAATTGATGCAGCTGATCGGCAATAACGATTGCTGGATCACCATCGAAAACCATTATGGCGAAGTGGTGGTGGCGTGATGGGCCTTTGGGACATGCTCACCGGCGGAACATCTGGCGCGGCACAGGGCGCCGCTACCGGCCTGATCGATGGTATCGGCAAAGCCGCGGTGAATCTCCGCACGGCGATTACCGGTGATCTCCCGCCGGATCTCAAGGTCCAGCTCGAAACGCACCTGGCCGATGTAGAGGCGGAGCTTTCAAAAGCACAGACAGCGGTCAACCTGGCCGAAGCTCAAAGCGGCAACTTGTTTGTATCCGGCTGGCGCCCAGCTCTTGGCTGGGTATGCGTCGGCGCGCTGGCGCTCTACTACCCGGCACGAATCATCCTCGGCATGTACTTCTGGTGCGTGACCGCTTGGGGGCTTCAAACCTTGCCGCCGATGCCGGAGATGGGTATCAGCGACATTCTGGGGCTTGTGGCGACACTGCTTGGATCAGCCACGCTTCGCACCTACGAAAAAACCCAAGACGTGCATGGGGAACACTGATGATTAAAACACCGCCCAGAGAATTAACGGAATCCGAGAGGTTGCGCGAGCAGGAAGTTATTAAAGCATTGAACGCATGCCCGAAGTGCAAGGCGAATATGCGGCTTCGCGGTTTGCGCAAATGGAGGCCGTGTAGCGAACACAAAGCCGATGTTGAGGCGGCTGCCCGGGCGGCTGGGTATACCCAAAAGGGATTGCATTAATGGGACGGTCATCTACATCCTTCAAAAAGGGTTATGCCGGAGCCTTCAAAAAGGGGCAATCCGGTAATCCTGCCGGCCGCCCGCGCGGGAAAAAAGACAAGGTTCCTCGTTCGGTGAAAAAGAAATTCATAGAGTTCGCCAAAGAGTTCACTGATAGCGACGAGTTCCAGCGGGCGGTAAAGCGCGGTGCGTTAAAGGGCCAGCCGAAGCATATAGAGTTGCTGCTGCATTACGGCCAGGGGAAACCGGCCGAGACTGTGAATCTAAACGCAGAGGTGCACTCCTATGAGCACGCATTGGCTGCTGCCAAAGGTGGTAAAAAATGAGCGCCGCCATTGAGTTCCTTCGTCTGACCATCAAAGATTTCCCGCGCTTCGCGGCGGGTGCGTTGAAAATCCGGGGCAAAGACGGCAGCATCAGTCCACTTGTCCTGAACCAACCCCAACAATATGTCCACGATTGCCTTGAGAGGCAATTGAAGGCTACGGGTAAAGTGCGTGCGCTCATTCTCAAGGGTCGGCAACAGGGCATGTCTACCTACATTGAAGGTCGTTTCATGTGGCGGACTACGCAGAATTATGGTGTTCGAGCTTTCATCCTGACCCACGAGGACGAAGCCACAAAGAACCTGTTTGAAATGGCGCAGCGTTATTACGATAACCTGCCGCATCCGCGCCCGGTAACGAGCGCGGCCAACGCCAAAGAACTGCATTTCCACAAGTTGGATTCCGGCTATCGCGTGGGCACCGCCGGAAATAAAGCGGTTGGCCGATCCAGCACGATACAGTTGTTTCACGGCTCCGAGGTCGCATTCTGGCCGAATGCCAGCGAACACACGGCGGGGATCATGCAGGCCGTTCCCGCGCTTCCCGGCACCGAAATAATTCTCGAATCCACAGCCAACGGTCTTGGCGGGCTGTTCCATGAAATGTGGCAAGCGGCCGAGCGGGGAGAGAGTGGGTACCAAGCGATCTTCGTGCCGTGGTTTTGGTCGTCCGAATACCGCGAAGACATCCCTCATGGGTTCAAACTGACGGAAGAGGAATCAACCTATCAGGCGGCCTATGGCCTGGACATGGAACAGATGGCGTGGCGCAGGTCGAAGATTCAGGACTTGGGCCATTGGAAGTTCAAGCAGGAATATCCGGCGACAGCATCCGAGGCGTTTCAAAGCTCGACAACCGATCCGTTTATCCCTGCCGAAACGATTGCCCTTTGCCGGAAAACCATCATCGAAGATTATTGCCGTCCAGTGCTTGGTATCGATCCGGCGCGCTTTGGCGACGACAGGACGGCTATCGTTCTCCGGCGCGGGCGCAAGTTGGTCAAGGTGTTCACCTATTCCGGCAAATCCCTGATGGAAATAGCCGGCATCGTCGCCAAGATGATCAAGGATTACAAACCGGCGGCGGTATTCATCGATGACGTTGGTTTGGGCGGCGGCGTTACTGACCGGTTGCGGGAATTGGGGCATGACGTTATTCCGGTCAATGCCGGTTCCCGCGCGGACGAGGATAGCAAGTACCACAACAAGCGCGCCGAAATGTGGGGGGCAATGCTCGACTGGTTGAAAGAGGGCGCGCAGATACCGGATAGCGACGAATTGCATTCAGATTTGGCGGCTCCCCAATATTCGTATGACAGCTCTTCGCGGCTGAAACTTGAAAAAAAAGAGGACATGAAAAAGCGCGGCTTGCGATCACCAGACCTGGCCGATGCTTTGGCGTTGACGTTCGCATATCCGGTAGCGGTACACGATGATCTGAAAACGGAATCCGCGGCCGCCGGAGTAGGGGGAGGGATAGATGGATTCCCCTGGTAATGCCATGACTCCTGTTACCGGCATGGCTCCGGCAGAGATGCGCACGGACAAATACTCCGAGTTGGGGAAGTATGTCCGCAAACACCAGTTGGCGGCGGAAGAGGAACGCAAACCCCAAGAGCAAAAGTTTGTTGATAACTATTGCGACTACATGCGCATCCAGCGCGAGGACGACACAAAGGGAAGTGGGTTGCCGAAAGCTGACAAGTCGGCAAAGCAGATATTTTCCGGTCAAACAAAGGCAAAAATCCGGGCGGCGCGGGCGAAGATAAAAGACGTGCTTTTCTCCAATGGCGACGAGGTTCCATTTGACACCGAACCCGTCAACGATGAAGTGGCGCCGTTTGAGGAAACGATGGAGGCCATTCTGCGGCAGCAGCTTCTCGATGGCGATTTTGTTCATGCGTTGGGAACGGTATCCGTCGGGCAAGGGTGTCTGCACGGCACAATGCACCTGGCGGGGCCGTTTACGCGGCGGAAATCAATGCCAACGATGAGCGTTGACCAATTCGGGATGTTGGCGGAGACGGAATACAGCTATTTTGAGCCGTACTTTGAAGCGCCCCTTACGATGGATGTATTCCCGGATGCAAACGCGACGGATTCGGATTTTGGATATGGCACCATCTGGACGCTGCACTACTCCCCGGAAACCGTGAAAAACTGGAAAGAGGACGGTCTGTTCTTCAACATCGACGAGGCGTTGGCCCGCAAAGAGACAGCGCGCGCCAATGCCGGTTCTGATCTGGTGCGCTCAATCCACGCCAATGTGCAGCCGAGCCAAGATGGGCGCATAGCCGTATCACGATATTTCGGGCTGGTTCCGCAGCATTTATTGGCTGATATGGCCGCATCTGGAGGCGAGTCCGGAGAGGTGGAAGAGCCGGGCGAACCCGTTGAATCCTTACAAGACGAAGGGAATGACCTTGAGGAAGTGGTTGTCTGGTTTGTAAAAGATGTCGTTATCCGCGTCGACCGTGAAAACCTGTCGCAACGCCGCATCTACCGGGGCGTTTACGAACACGTTGACGGCGAATATTGGGGTGTAGGCATAGCGGAGAACAACTCCACTTCCCTGAAAATAAAAAACGCCGCGTTCCGCCTGTTCGTGATGTCGAAGGGTTTGGCTCTCAATCCACCCTGTTCCGTTGATACCTCAATGTACGAAGCGGGCGAAGATTTCAAGATTTACCCGAACAAGATATACCGGTTCAAACGCGGGTTGAGCGCTGAACAGCGCAAGGAAGCCATTCTGTGGCATATCATTCCCGACGTGTCGGAAGGGTGGGAATCCCTCATCCAACACTCCGAGCAGGAATCAGATGACGATACCGGACTGACGAAATATCAACAGGGTTCCGACGCGCAGAACCTGAATAAGACGGCGCACGGCATTTCCATGATCATGAACGCCGCCTCCCTTCCACTCAAGGAGGTGTTGATGAACATCGACACCCAGCTTATCGAGCCGGCCATTAACGCGCTGATTGAGTGGAACCTGAAATATCTCGAACCACAGACCGTTGCGATGATACATGGCCCCGAAATGGCCCAGCGGTGGGCGAAAATCAAACAATTCGGAAAAACGTCATTCATGAAATGGCGGTCGACGGGCGCATCCACCTTTGTCGCCAAAGAAATTCTGCTTAACAAACTGCAAGGCTTTATGGCAATCGCGGGCAGCAATCCCGCTTACATGTCGATGATCGACGTGCGGGAAATGCTTGAGCAGATATGGGATGCCACGGAAATCGGAAAGAAAAATCCTGTCTACAGCGAAGAAGTTATCCAGCAGAAACAGGCCGAAGCCGCAAACCAGCAACAGATACAGATGCAACAGGCGAAGCAGGACAAAGCCTCGGAAATGAAGATGCAGGGCGAGATAAACGCCCAGATTGAGGCGATAAAGGCGGCTCATCCCAACATGACGCCGGAAGAATTGGCCATTGAAACGGCCAAACTCGAAAACGAACACAACCGCACGAAAGTGGACGGGCTGAAAGTGGTCGCCGACATGCACAAGGCGATCTTGAACCACGAACGGCCCGGCCAACCGACTGGTATGGGGGCGATGTGACGGAAGACGGCGAGCGCGAGTTGAGGGCGGAAAGCCAGCGGATAACCGACTGGCTGAAAGCCGTAAACAACGATGCATGGATGGCCATATCCGAAAAGCTGGAAGAAATGCGGCAAGTGCATGTTGCCGCCCTGATAAAGAACGAAGACGCGGAAGCGCGCGGGCGGATAAAGCAGATAGACGATCTGTTATCCATCCCCGACGGCTTGCGCTCAAGATTTAACGAGATTGCCGAAATCCTTTCCCGCAATAACGCGGCAGGCGGTAATCCGATTTTGTGAGGTGACTTGTGGCTGAAGAAAAGACCCGTCAAGACTTGGAAACTGAACTCGCCGGTAAACCCATTGCGGAACAGGTGGCGGAAGCCGAGAAGATGTTGGCTTCACCTCCCGCCGAACCCGTAAAGGACGAGCCGAAAGAGGAAAAGACCAATTCCCTTGAAACGAAATCCGATGCCGAAAAGGAAACCTCAAAACCCGTTGACGAAGGGACTAAGCAAGCCGTTCCCGGAGAGAAACCGGCCGGTGACGCGAAGCCCGAAGATAAACCTGTTCCGACCACGGAAGAACGCTTAAAAGCGTTGGAAGGCGAGAACGCGAAGCTCCAAAAACGTCTTGACGATAACCGCGCTTATGAGGCGAGGGTAGCCAACGAGAACGCCAAGATGAAAAAATTCTTGGCCGAAATCGAGAAAGAGCGCGCGGTGGCCAAAACCGAAGAATCAAAACATCCTCTTCTCAAAGACATTCCCGATCTCGAAGAGGCGATTGATTCAAAACTGAAGAATCTCAAAGCCGCTCCAACCGCCGAAAGCACTTCTACATCCAATGCGCCCGATGATGCGCCCGATGAGGTCAAGAACTTTCAGAAAGCCGTTCTGAGCGTGCATAGCGATATGCCGTCCTTGTTGAACGACAAGGATTTTCAGGAGTGGCAAACGAAGTTCTTCGCCGATGCGAGCCAAGAGGCCATCGTGACGCATCCTGAAATAGCCATTCAGGGCATCACGCAATACAAGATCGATCGCGCGGCGAAAGAGGCGCGGTTGAACGCGGAACGGGAGTTTTCCGAACGTCAACGGAAAGAAAAGGAATTGTCGTCCATGAGTACGCCTGGGGGCGGCAAGGGAAGCAAACCCTCCGCTTCAAAAGGCGATTTAGACATGGACAAACTCAAAAATATGTCGTTGGCGGAAATAAGGGATTTTGCATCCCGCGTTGCCAGCGGCTGATCATTGAAAGGGAACCTGTATCATGTCTGTTAATACGGTATCAACTTTGACTGCGACGCAGCAGTTCTTGTTGGACAAGACTACGCTCGCCCGCGCCATCCCGAAGTTGCAGCACGCAAAATTCGGGCAGCAGCGGAACCTCAAGCGCGCCAACGGCACGAAGATCAAATTCACCCGCTTTAACGCGTTGCCCCCCAACACCACCCCGCTGATGGAAAGTGTCACCCCCGTCGGCAATACCGTTACCCGGACGTTCGTCGAGGCGACTGTCCAGGAATACGGCGCTTACGTCGAAATTGGATCGCTGCTCGCCAACACCGACCCTTTCCCGGTGCTTACCGAGGAAACCAAGGTCGTCGGCGAACAGGCAGGCCAGTCCATCGACGCGATCACCCGCGACATTCTGGTGGCCGGGACGAACGTGCAATACGCCAACGGCGTGTCAACGCGGGGCGCCGTGGCGGCGTGCTTGAGCGAAGCCGATCTGCGGAAAGCCATCCGCAACTTGGCGCGCCAGAACGCCAACGACATCACGGAACAGCTTAACGCCTCTACGGGCATAGGCACCGTTCCGGTCAAAGCGGCCTTTGTCGCCATCATCCATCCGGATTTCACCGCGGCGCTGTCCAATGCCACCAACTTCCCCGGATTCATCCCGGTGGAGAAATACGGCCGGCAGATGACCATCATGGACGGCGAGGTTGGCGCGTGGAACCGCATCCGGTTTGTTGAAAGCACCCAGGCCAAAGTGTTCGCCGACGTCGGTGCGGCGGTTGGCGCAACCGGCCAGATCAGCACCAGCGGCACTCTCATCGACGTTTATGTCACGCTGCTGTTGGGGGCCGATGCCTATGGCACCACCGAACTGGACGGCAAGGGCATGGAGAACATCGTCAAGGGGCTTGGTTCCGGCGGCACCAGCGACCCGCTCAACCAGCGCGCCACCACCGGCTGGAAATCCACCTACACGGCGGAAATCCTCAACGATGCGTGGATGCTGCGCCTGGAGCACGGTTGCCCGGTGGCCCCGTAACCCATTAACAGAAACGAACCAATAACAATGAGGCGGGCCTGAAAAGCCCGCCACAATAAGAGGAAATTTGAAATGAGCAAAACACTTGGAGACCTTTCACACGCCGTATTGCGGTACCTGTTCGGCAACAGGTGCAGCCAAGCGGCCGGCCTTGCGCTTGCCACCGTATCAAAGGTGAAATTGCAGATAGTCAATGCAATCAGCTTTTCAATAGCGGGCGTTCTTTACCTGAAAGCCGCCACCAATGAAATCGTGGTTGCGGCGGCGGTGCAGGCGGCAAACAGTACCTGTTACTACGTTTTGTGTTTGAACTCCGCCGGGACACTTTCAGCGGTGAAGGGTACGGATGGAGGCGACATACCCGCCGTTACTGATGAAACATTGTGCCCCATCGGGGTTCTCAAGATCGTAAACGCGCAGGCGGCATCCGCCACAGTGACATTGGGAACGACCGATCTTACAACTGCCGGGATAACGACCTCATTTAAAGATTTGGCCGCGCTCCCACTCACTGCCGCCGATATCGGCTTGTAACAGTACGGGGCGGGCATTTTGTGTCCGCCCCTATTAGAAACAATTTACAGGAGACATTTTAAATGGCACGAAGAGGAGCAACCGCTCAGAACCTCGATCAGAATCCCGATTCGGCAACGGCCCCTGTCGCACCGAAACCGAAACGGAAAATGTACAAATTAAAAATCGCGTCTACCCGCGACGATAAGGGGCCGGTGTTCATCGGTGTGAACGGCAAGACATATCAGATTCAGCGGGATGTTGAAGTCTCCGTTCCGGAAGAGGTCGTTGAAGTGCTGAAAAACTCCGTCATGACCGTCTGGGAAAAACAGGAAGAACCCAACGGCCAACTCACCACCATAAAACGGGACGTGAACCGCTTCCCGCACATGGCGATGCCGGTTAATCAGGATTGAGGTAAACGATGACGCGGGACGATATTATTCTTGGGGCTTTGCAGCTTATAGCCGTAAAGCAATCGGACGATACCACCGCGTCTTTGAGCATTGGCGATCAGGCAATCGGCGCCTCGAAACTAAATGCCATACTCGCCGACCTTTCGATCAAGGTGCAGCCGTGGAGTAAGCGCAAGGCGGTAATGCTGGCACTGTCTGCCGATGTCGATGCGATCAATCTAAGCAACGTGCTGACGAACTATGAAGGCGATTTGTCCGTTAATTTCTACGGGAACACCCTTCCGGTTACGGGCTTTACCGCAACTCCGGCGGCTGGCGGGGCATTGACCGCCGGAACGTATTACTACAAGGTGAATGCCTACGACGGAGATGGGAATGTTTTGTCAATAGGGCCGGAAGTTCCCGCCGTTGCGGATGCAGGACACCCAACCATTAACCTTGCGTGGAGCGCGGTATCCGGAGCGGCTTATTATCGGGTGTTCCGTTCGACTTTGCCTGATGCGCAAGCGGTTTACAACCAGGTGGCGGGATTGGCGCTGGCCGATAACGGCGCGGTGGTATGGAGTGTCGGCAGCCCCGATCCGGCCAGCAATTTGCCGCTTGAAACCCTGCCTCAATCTCGATGGGATGAGATAGCCAACAAAAACCAGAAAGGGTTGCCGGAATGCGGATACATCACCCCGGATAATATATTGCGCCTCTGGCCGTTTCCGGTAACGGCGGGGATACTCAAACTGCGATACCGGGCGGCGGTGAGTGCAACCGCCTCGGCCTCGGATATTCCCGATCTGCCCGCACGGTGGGGACTGGCTCTGCAACACGCATTGGCGGTGGAGTTGGTGTTGCCGTACGTTGCCCCGCCCGCCATATTTTCAACTTTGATCCCTCTTCGTGACCGTCTGGTACTGGAACAAATGCAGTATGACGCTCAACCCGCTCCTTCGACTTTTGAGGTGGCCGATTGAAAAACGGACATTATGACGTGCTGTTCGACGATTTGGAGATGGGGATAACCCTGCCGAATCCGTACCGCGCATTGTCCCGGT
Source organism: bacterium (assembly GCA_021815535.1). Lineage (GTDB taxonomy): Bacteria > Nitrospinota_A > UBA7883 > JACRGQ01 > JACRGQ01 > JACRGQ01. The sequence continues at coordinate 4,244 of JAKAGL010000011.1, read as the reverse complement.
GGACGTACACCTATCTCGACGTAAACGGGTTTTTTGGTAAAGGCGCCTACCGCGGGCCGGCCGCTCCCGGCTATCTATGGATGGGGGGCATGTACCAAAGCGGGCTGACCGACCCCGGCGGCACACCCGTATGGCAAACCATCCTCCAATTCATGGTTGACGCGCAGAACGCTTATAAGACGCAGTTCCCGGCGGACATAAAAGGGCCGTTCATGCCCAAGTACGGAATGGCCGGGTGGGAAGCACTGGGCACTTCCGGGCTGGTGGGCGGAGCGCCTGTTTCAAACGTCCTCAACCAGTTCTACTTCGCCTCGGCTGATGACACTTGGCACGGCTACCAGTGGCGCGCCCTGTTGAGCGTGGCGGACTTCTATTTCCGGACGCGCAATGCCACCGCCAAGACGATACTAGACAATTGGATGACGTGGCTTGATGCTTCCGATGCTTCCGGGGATACGGTGCATGTCGGAATCAGGCCGAAATTTGCGGCTCTGGGCTACGGCACAGGCTGGACGCTGCCGAGCGCCTTTAACTCCAACGGCACATTGACCTATGGCTATCAGCCGGTTTACGCGCATTCCTGCATTGCGGCGGCGTGCATTTACAAATATTGGGTAGACGGAGACGCGCTTGCCATGAAATGGTATCGGCGGTTGCTGGATGACATGCACACGAACATAAAAATAACGGCAACTGGATATGTCGCCGGATTCATGGTGGACGATGAAGGGCAAAATTACACGGCTCCTTCGATCACCGGCACGGATTCGCTGGGAAATCCCTTTAGCGGTACGCCGACGGTTTCCGGGGGGAAGATAACCCACATTGCACCACTTGTCGTTGGAAGCGGGTTGGTTGCACCCTTGAACGTGAATGTTGCCGATGCCACCGGTACGGGGGCGATAATCCGCGCCTATCTCATCAACGACATTAACGGAGCCCATTCGACCGAGACTACCGGCTGGGAGGTTGCTGAACACGGCAACACCCTTGCCATGCTGATCAATGGCCGCCCGGGCGGAACGGTGAGCTTCCCACTATCGGCACTTGCCTATGATGTGCAAGATTTTATCGACATTCACGCCTTCATCATGCGCAACCCCTCCGATTTGGGGCCGTCCATGCTGAACGCCGACAACATACCGGTCCATGAGTTCGCCCGGCAATCGAGCTGGCACTGGAACAGCGGCATTGAAAACCCGGCGGTGCGGGATACCCATACTCCCGGCGCAAGCTGGACGGAAAGCATTGCCCCGATGCTCTTTTTCTTCGCGGAATGGGGCAAGTATTCCGGCGATTACACCCAAGCGAGCAATATCATCACCTTCCTCAAGGAAATGTTGGGAGAGGTGTATTACCCGGTGTGGCTCAAGGGCTGGCCGAAATCTCCGGGACTTTTACAGGCATATATGGACGTTACCGGGCAAGGCTGGCACGAAGCCAGTCTGCGCGGCAACCTAGATAACTCGGTATTCACTGTCACCGGAAACCAGATCATCATTCCCGCCGGGGCTGGCGGCGGCAACATAACGTGGGTTCGGGGAGCTTGGAAAACGGCGGTCACGTTCCGCTATTCCGGCTTCATGGCTGACCTCACACCAGGACAAGGCGGGGACACCACCAATTACTGCGACACATCGGCGACACCGGCGCCGGCCATCATCAATCAGCCAACACAGACCGTTATCCCCATATCTCCGGCGGTGGCGGACGGGACGCAGTTGCAGGTGTTCTACTCGTACCGGGCGGGGAAGGTGGCGAAATATGATGCCGTGGGTGGCTGGCCGCAACTGCACCGGTGCAAAGACGTACTGGATTACGGCACGGCCAACGACGGTGACATGTACATGGGCTGGGCGCTTTACCAGCTTTATGTGCGGGCCGGGGATGCGGACAACAAGCGGATCGCTGACAAGGTATTGCAAGCGCAGATTGATTGGAGCGAGCCGCAAGGCAACGTCCTTAACTTCGACGTTCCTTTCACGGCGGAACAGCTTTCTGGTGGCATTTACGACTACCGCGGAAGCGGGGCCATTTTGGCGCTTACCGGCGTTGGGCGGCCCGATGGCGCACCGGGCGGCGCATTAAGGGCGCTGGCATCGTTGCCGGGTGCTCCTAGTTACGGATATGCCGGATTCGGAACGTGGCCGACGTGGCCCATCGGCGCCGCTCCGAACAATTTTAACTATATCCGGTTCAAATTCTGGGGCGACGGAAGCGGACAGCTCATCCAGCTTTCAACGAATATCGATCCCGGCCATGCGGCATCGGGAACGCTTATCTATGGATTCCCCTGCCTTCTCAAGGACAAATGGAACCTTCGGCAGTTTACGGTTGTGCCGGCGGACTTCTGGAAGGTGGCCAACCTTGCCTTCAACGGTGAACGGCAGGGATGGTCTTTCAGCGGTTCTTATGGCGGCGTTGCCACCATCCACACGCTTTCGATGGAAGAAGTGGACGACACGGCCATTGACGGCAGCCACCAGTATTACGTTCAGAGGATGGATTGGGACTTTTCGGCTGTGCCGGGCCCGGATCAATATGCCGGGTTCTACTTTGGCGCACCTTCCGCTGTGTTAAGTACCGGCACCACGGCCTTGAAGATGAACCTGTACTCATCGTTTGCCGGGACGGTGGATATTACCGTTACCGACGCGCTGGGCGTGAATTACACCGTGTTGGCCTATCCGGTGGTTGTGGGTTGGCAACCGGTAAGCATTCCGTGGGCCACTTTCGGCGCTTTGACGCATCCGATAAGCCAACTGAAACTCCAGCCCAACGCCTCGACGGGTTTCATGCGGATCAACAATGTGAGCTTTGACGCCATCATCACGATGGCAGCGCTTAGCCCGACGCTCCTGAACGGCTATCAGTTCCAGTTCAACTACGCCACCGAAGCGGATACCTATGCGGGAGGTGGGCGCACCTTTTTAGGTGAGAGTAAAAAAAAAGCCCGCCGTCGCCGGAGTATGCGGCGGGAACGCTTGGCGGTGAGCCTATGAAACTCGCCGGACTGAACCTCGCAAACGATGCCGCGAACACCATAGAGGCGGTGATCGCCGACAACGTGGATTTCCTCGACCTGACGCTGCGCGGAAAAAAGACGCATCTGAAAATAAACGGTACGGCGATAGCAACTCCGGCGCAGGGGGCCGCATGGTACGGTACACTCATCCTGCTTGTAGGCGGGGGCAATCTGTACACGGTCAACGCCGGAACCGGCACCGTCACCAACGTAGCGGCAGCGGCCTTTCATGCCAGTAACCCGGTATCCATCAATACGGACGGAATGCCCGGTTATGCCATCATCTGCGACGGCACGAACACCCCGAAAGTCTGGGATGGTTCGGCCTTGAGGGTTATGGGGCCGCCCGCCGCTCCGGTAGCGGCTCCGGTGCTGTCTGTGGCTGCACCGTCGACCGCCAGCGCATCCGTTAACGCGGCTACTGGCACGAACTACAGCACTAAGGATGAAGTAGGGGCGACATTCAAATGGACGGGAGCGAATTCAATAGTTACAAGATTGAATTGCAACCGGGGCGGCGCAACAGCAATCCAATTTGGGGCATACACCGCCACCTTTGATATTTATGAATCATCGGTGGATTTTTCAAGCAGCCCGAAGGAAGGGAACCTTATCAAGTCCGGTATGCTCATCCACAACAATGCGGACATTCAACTAAGCTTGTCCGATGGCGTGATGTTGCGGGCCAACTTCTTCTATTCCATCGTGGTGTACGTACCGTCCGTCAGTGCGGCCATGACCATCGGCGGAAACACATCATTCAGTTATACGGGAACCGTTTCCAGCGGCAGCACATGGTATAACGCATCCGGGGCATGGACGAAAGTCGCAAGCTCGGTGAGCGATATAGGCATATCGGTTTCCGGTCTTAGCCTGAATGGGGTATTCCAGTATGCCTACACCTACTACAATTCAACGCGGGCGCTGGAAAGCGATTTGTCTCCATCTGGGAGCATTTCACCCGCATACCAGACCGTAGGCATCCCGGTGTTGGCAAGCGCGGAATCCGGCGTTGATAAAATCCGTATCTATCGAATAGGCGGCGCACACAGCGCCTATGTGCTGGTTGTGGAATTGTCGAACGCCGGAGCTACCCATACCGACTACGCCGCAGACGGGAGTTTGTCGGTATCCTGCACCTCTATCGGCAACGCGAAACCGCCGACGGCGTTGAAGGAAATCATGTTCCTTCCTGACGCGGGTTGCCTTATCGGATACA
>JAKAGL010000198.1 GCA_021815535.1 bacterium | reverse complement strand
CGACCTCCCGCTACCTCAAGGAACTGGTTCCCGGCGTGCGGGCTGAGGCTGCCCACGGCCAGATGGGTGCGCACGAGCTGTCCGAGAAAATGGATCGCTTCATCCGCCACAAAATCGACATGCTGGTTTGCACTACCATCGTAGAGAGCGGCTTGGACATTCCTAACGCCAATACCATCATAATCAATCGCGCCGACAAGTTCGGCCTGGGGCAGCTATACCAGCTGCGGGGTCGTGTGGGGCGCGACCGGCACCGCGCGTATGCCTACCTGCTGGTGCCCGATACGCTGGCTCCGCTGGCAAAAAAACGGATCAAGGCGATGGAAGAATTGAGCGATCTTGGCTCCGGCTTTAAGCTGGCGGCGCGCGATATGGAAATACGGGGCACCGGCAACCTGCTGGGGCCTCAGCAGAGCGGCCAGATCACGGCCGTGGGTTTCGAGACTTATCTGCGAATGATGGAGGAGGCCGTGCAGGAACTGCGCACCGGCAAGCCTCCCGCCGCCGCGGATTGCGCCCTCGCGTTGGAATTCACCGGCAAGTTGGACGCCGCCTACATCCCCCCGCTGGACCAGCGGATGAATTTTTACAGCCGCCTTTACCGCGCCAAAAACGGCGGCGAGATAAGGCAGGTGGCCGAGGAGATGGCCGACCGTTTCGGCGCGCCGCCGGAGAAGGCGCAAAAACTGGTGGAAGCGGTAACGATGCGGATGGCCGGAATAAAGCTGGGGCTGGAAAAGATCGAGCTCACCGGCAACACCTTGCGCCTGCACTTTCCCAAAGAACCGAATCCCGCGCCGCTGTTGGCCGCCAACGCGCCGAAGTTTTTCAGAGGCAAGATCGCGGCCGGGGCCGAAAACCGCCTCCGTATTGAGATTGCCGGCATGGCGCCCGAAAAAATCCCATCCGCCGTCGCGGCGTACCTTTCCCACTGCGCGGCATCCTCGCCTGAAGGGGGCTAAAGGCTACTTACGGCGTGGTAGAATGGCCCAAGACGATTGGCGCAATTAGGGAGAACCATGACGCTGGGAAACACCGCGCTCTATACCGCATTGCGGGGATTTGGGGGGTACGAGCATATCGCCCTTTTCACCCGTAACCGGGATGAGATGTTCGATGCCGTTATTCCTTTCATAAAAGTCGGCTTGGAACGGCGTGAGCGCTGCCTTCTGATAATTGGCGAGTTACCCGCGGAATCGGTTTTGTTTGAGTTGCTCCGGCGCGCGCCGGAACTGGAAGAAGCATGCCGGGCAGGCGGTCTGGTTACGAGGCAGGTTGATGTTTTTGGCTCTTCCGGCGATTCTCCCGCGCGGGTTTTAGAGATGGAGCTGGAACAGGCACGTGACGCCGGCTATATAAATATCCGTATCACCGGTGATGCTTTCAGGTGCCAAGGCGTAGCCGGTGATGACGGCTTAGATGGAATGGACGAATTTTTGCGCGAACACCATGCCGCCGGGATGTGCCAGTACCGGTTGGATGTCCAGGCTCCAGAGATCATTTTCAACGCCATCATCCGCCATCCCCGTTTGATATTTGATGGAGTGTTGAGCGAAAACTCCTCTGTTCTGCCCACACAAGGGGAGCAGTTGACCGAGGCGCGACGTGCTGAATGGTTTCTTTCGCTGCTGAAAGAGCGCGAACTGGCCGAGGCCGCTTTGCGCTCAAGCGAGGAAAAATACCGTATGGTCGTAGATAACGCCGGGGATCTCATCCTCCTGGCGGAAATGGATGGCACCATTTTTGAGGCCAACAAGAAAGCGCTGCAAGCCCTGGGGTATGCGCGCGATGATCTGTTCCGGCTGCGCGTGTACCAAATCCATCCTGATGAAGAGCTGCCCCGCATCATGGGCGCCTTGAGCCACGTCGAGCGCGGCGGCAGCGGCAACCTCAACCGGATATCCCTGCTGCGCAAGGACGGATCCAGCCTGCCGGCAGATCTTACGTTGGCTATCATGGAATTTGGCGGCAAAAGGATCGTCAAGGTAGTCTACCGTGACGCCACGGCCCGCGAGGAGTATGAGGCCGCACTGCGCCTTAATGAAGAATTGTACCGCCAGATGTTTGAGCGTAACGGGGTGGTGAGCATTCTGACGGATCCTTCCACCGGTGAGATCATCGACGCCAACCAGGCCGCCGCCGGTTATTACGGCTATTCACAGGACGATTTGCGCAAAATGAAGATCGGTTATATCAACACCCTCACGACGGAGGAGTTGAAAGCGGAAGAGGATTTGGCCAAAAGCGAGGGCCGCGCTTCTTTGTACTGCAAGCACCGGCTTGCCAACGGTGAGTTGCGGGATGTGGAAGTCTACAGCAGTCCCTTTACCGTGAGGGGCCGCTCCCTTATCCATTCCACCGTGCATGATGTTACCGCGCGCAAACGGGCCGAAACGGCGCTGGTGGAAAACGAAGAACACTACCGAACACTGGTATCGCTTCTTCCCGACCCGCTGGTGGTGCATTCCGGCGGCTTCATCCGTTTTGTCAACGCGGCTGCGGTAAAGGTGTTAGGCGCCGAGAATCCTGCCGAGTTGGAAGGCCGGCAGTTGATGAGTTTCGTCCACCCCGATGACCGCCCCTTTGTTACGGGACGGATACGGACCATGCAAACCGAGGGGAAATCGGTCGAGCTTATCCGTGAACGATTTATCAGGATCGACGGCATTCCCATTGATGTGGAGGTCGCCGCAATGCCGTTTCCTTACCGCGGCGATCCCGCGATATTGGTGGTGTTCCGCGATGTCACCGAAAAACTGCGGGCCGAAGAACTCATCAGGTTGCAAGAGGAACGGTTGCGTCATTATTTCGAGGGGTCGTTCGAGGGGATGTTGATTCACGATTCCGGCGTTATTGTGGACGCCAATCCCGCTGCGCACGCAATTGTCGGATATTCAGGGCGTGGACTGATCGGCAAACATGTGCTTGATCTGCTTACCAAGGAATCGCGCGATATTACCACCCGTCACCTGGCGGCTCCCACCTCCCAGGTGCTCGAACTCGCCGGTTTAAAAGCCGACGGCGCGATTTTTCCCGTCGAGGTGCAGGGACGGGATATCAATTACCGCGGTAAACAAATGCGGCTGGTGGCCATGCGCGATCTCTCGGCCCGCAAAAAGGCCGAGCGGGCGCTGGTGGAAGCCAAGGAAATCGCGGAGAAAGCGAACGAGGTGAAGGACAAGTTCGTCTCGCTGGTGTCACACGATCTGCGCGGCCCGCTGATTATCGCCGCAGGCTATTTAAAACTTCTGCTGGATGACGGGAAAACAATTATGGATCCCCATATCCGGGAGGTTCTTGCCATTTTGCTTGAAGGCAACCGCGAAATGGCCGCCCTGATCGACGAGTTGCTCAGCGCCAGCCGGTTGAGAAGCGGAAAATTTACGCTGTATGCCGTGTTCGTACCGCTGCGCCCGCTTGCAGAGAAAGCGGCCACCGCCGTGTCGCACGCCGCACGCGCGAAAGGCGTTATCATCGAAATTAACGTTCCGCAGGATGCACGTGTATATGCCGATGAGCCGCTTCTTTATCAGGCTTTGCTGAATATTCTCGGGAATGCTGTTAAATTCACCCGTGCGGGCGGTTCTGCAACGGTTGGCTTTACGCCGGGGAATCCCGCCGTGATCGCCATTTCCGATACCGGGATTGGAATATCCGATGCGGCCATTAAAACGCTTTTCAACTACGAAACCAAGACATCGACACTTGGAACCATCGGTGAAACCGGCACCGGCCTAGGCCTGCCATTGTGCAAGGACATTATCAATGCTCACGGGGGTGAGATTCGCGTGGCATCGGCCGAAGGGGGTGGATCCGTTTTTTCACTTATCCTTCCCACCCCGGTGCCGGTGGTTATAGCGGTAGATGACGATCCAAACGGCCTTGAACTGGTCAAGGATGTCTTGCGGAAATCAAAAGTGAAAGTCGAAACCGCGGCCGATGGTGCGGAGGTGATAAAGGCGATAACGGGGCGGCCGCCCCATCTTTTTATTGTGGACCTCTATATGCCGCATATGGATGGCTTTGCTCTTATCAAGATTCTAAAATCAACGCCGGAATGGCGCGCCATTCCAGTCATCGCATTGACCGGCGCGGCTTTCGAAGAGAGGAATCGCGCCATAGCGCTGGGCGCAGATGCCTTCATGACGAAACAGACCCTTCCCGACGAGCTCCCCCCGCTCATTAAAAATTATTTTTCCTGAGACGCTGCCGTCAGCGGGGAGCGGTGCGGAAGTGCTCTATGGTCTTGGCCAAGCCGTCCGCCAGCGTCCACTTCGGCTCGAAGCCGAGCAGCGAGCGTGCCAACGAGATATCAGGGCGGCGCTGTTTGGGGTCGTCTCCCGGCAGCGGCTTGAAAACAATTTCGCTTTTCGAGCCGAGCGTTTCCTTGATCTGGCGAGCCATATCCAGAATGGTCATTTCGTCCGGATTGCCGATGTTCACCGGCTGTGTGACATTTGAAAAAAGCAGGCGGGTCATGCCGTCCACCAAGTCGTCCACATAACAAAAACTGCGGGTTTGCGATCCGTCGCCGTATACGGTCAGCGGTTCATCATGCAGGGCCTGCATGATGAAGTTCGGCACTGCCCGTCCGTCGTTCACACGCATGCGCGACCCGAAGGTGTTAAAAATGCGCACGATGCGGGTATCCACCAGCCCTTTGCGCAGATAGGCCATTGTCAGCGCTTCGCCGTACCGTTTCGATTCGTCGTAGCAGGAACGCACTCCCACCGGATTCACATTTCCCCAGTAACTCTCCGGCTGCGGCGAGATATCGGGATCGCCGTACACCTCCGAGGTGGAGGCGAAAAAATAAACCGCCCTCTTGCGTTTTGCCAGATCAAGGCAATGGTGAGAGCCAGCCGAGCCGACCAGTAACGTTTCAAGGGGATTGTTGGCGTAGTCGACGGGGCTCGCCAGCGAGGCCATA
>JAKAGL010000197.1 GCA_021815535.1 bacterium | reverse complement strand
TCTGTGGTATAGCTCAAGCATGGGTAGCACTTATATTGGTCACGCGGGAAGGATACCCCGTTTTTTTGGCTGAATAAAGCGGGAAAACTGAAGGATTACAAAGAAGCCCAACCCGTTTTATTCTGTAAAAAACGGGTTGGGCAAAAAGTTTCGTTATCAGGCGCGGATGTTGATCTTTCCGCCGTGCGCGGCCGCAGGTCTGGGCGCCGATGCCCTCGGTGCCGCTTTGGGTGCGCTTGCGCGCTTGCTGGCGCCGGAAGATACCCTCGGCATTCCGCCGCCAACTTTTGAAATACCGCCCATTTTATGCTCCCTCCAAAGTATGCCGTTTCAGTTCTTTTCTTCTTGCCGTCCGGCAAGTTAATGTCGAATATGAATTCCTGATTAAGCTTATCGGAGGTGCCCCTTTGAAACTTTAGGGAAAATACGAATTTTTTTTGCCTAGCGTGACGGTGTTGCGGTGCCGTTATCTGGTTGATAAATAAGGTGTGAAGCTTGCCGCTTAAATGATCGATGGAAGGTTTACGATTTTTCTATCCATCGAAAAGGAAAATATGTGGGCGGTTGGGACTGTCCGCACAAAGTGGAAGACAGATGCACGCTGGTGAAAAACCTGCCATATGACCCTGGTTATGAAAGGGTGCGTTCTGCACGGGCGCGTAAGGTTCGCCGAACCGGCAAAGAACCCGCCAAGAAGGGCCCAAAGAAAACCGCATCACAGCCGTAGGAATAAAAGCGGCCACGCGACAGGCTAGGGCGGTTTCATCAGCAGGCCGATCGCGCCTCCGGAGGCTATCAGGGCGGGTTCCGGTTTTTTTTTGAAACGAAATACCACCACGATGCTTGCACGGAAGCGATGAAGGCCGCCGTCACCAGTAGGAAGCCGCCCCCGAGCCAGCCAAAATAAATGGCGAGTTGGGCCGCCAACGGGCCGGGGGCCAGCTGGGCCAGTGCTAGCCCCTATTCATACCCTATACTCTTCCGGAGTTACCCAGCCGCGCTTCTCAACGAGATCGTGCTGCATATACCCGGCGAGTGCGATCGGCACTCCGTAGCCGAACATGCCCAGCCGCAGGAAGTAAGGCAAGAACCCGAGCCAAGTATTAGGAATGCGCATTTTCTTCATTTGTTCCCATGAATATTCCGGGCTAAACGACTTCCACCTGTTTGCTTCCCTCCCACAGTCCATGGATGTTGCAATGCTCAACCGCGCGTAACACCGCCGAGGTCTTCAAAACCACCATTGTTTTAAAAACCGGCTGGGTAAGGTGTGGAGTCAGTATTATCTTCGTTAAAAAAAGTTCGCCTGCATAAAGGTCTATCCAGTCGATATAGTGAACCGGTATCATCTCGTGAAGCTTCTGGCCGACCATAACCTCCACCTCAAACGGCTCCCCGGCTTTTACCGTGCGGGGCGATTTGATCTGTGGAACATGCCCCACCTCCACCCCCTGAAGGTTTTCCGGGTCCTTTGCCCTGTTGACCCGCGCCAGAAGGTCGGGTTCCGCCTTCGATGCGGGGTAATTTTCCGCAAAAGCGGCTTTAAGCGGGCCTAGCGCCAACAATCCCGCTGTTGCCCAGAGGCCTTTGGCAAGAAACTCCCTTCGGTAACTGTGCTTTGAGTCCATGGCTTCTCTCCTCAAGTAAGGGGGTTACAATGGAATTGGTACGGATCGCTGTCCAAAAGTTACTTTTTGCCGGGGGAGGGGACCTCTTCGGTTCCCCATGTATTTTCAAGGAAGCGTTCCCTGCCCGAGCCGAAACGATACCGCTTGTAGTGTTCCGGGTTCTTTTTATAAAAATCCTGGTGGTAATTCTCGGCGGGATAAAACTCACTCGCCTTTCGAATTTCAACCACTATCGGTTTTTTGAATTTACCCGATGCTTCAAGCCGCTTTTTTGATTCCTCGGCAAGACGCTTCTGTGTGTCATTGTGATAGAAGATGGCCGGTTTATACTGTTCTCCCTGATCGGCGAATTGGCCGATGGGATTTGTCGGGTCTATGTTTCGCCAATAGATTTCCAGCAAGGTTTCATAGGTCACTTTCGTGGGATCGTATGTTACCAGCACCGCTTCAAGGTGGCCGGTCGTTCCCGATGAAACCTCCTCGTAGGTTGGATTTGCTTTGGTTCCCCCCGTGTATCCGCTGATGACGTCAATTACCCCAGCCGTCTTTTCAAAGGGCGGCTCCATGCACCAGAAACAGCCCCCCGCGAAAGTCGCCCGTTCCATGTGAGTTTCTCCCTTGCCCGCCGCAAAGCCGGTGGCGGCAGAGGCCAGCGCGAAGCAAACAGTTAAAAAGGCCGTTAGTTTCATTGCCGTTACTTTTGATTAAAAAGTTTCAAGTAGGCCCCGTAGCCTTCTTTTTCCATGTTGGCCACCGGGATAAAGCGGAGCGCCGCGGAATTCATGCAGTAGCGCATTCCTGTTGGCGGCGGGCCATCGTTAAAAACATGCCCGAGATGGCTGTTGCCGTGCTTGCTGCGGATCTCGGTGCGGGTGCTAAAAAGGCTCTTGTCGATCCGTTCGACGATGTTATCTTTTTCCAGGGGCCGGGTGAAGCTGGGCCAGCCGGTTCCGGAATCGAATTTATCACGGCTGCTGAAAAGCGGCTCACCGGAAACGATGTCAACGTAAATGCCGTCTGCCTTGTTATCCCAGTAGGCGTTGGCAAAAGGACGCTCGGTACCATTCTCCTGGGTAACATAATATTGTTCCGCAGTGAGCGAGGAGCGCAAACTTTCCTTTGTGGGGGCTTTGTATTCCGCCGCGTCCGCCATAACCACCGCCGCTCCTATTAAAACAGCTATAGTGAATAAAAACCGTACTTTCATGTTCTTATTATACGGCAAATTGTGGATTGAGGACGTATGAGACAGGTTTTCCCCATGTAAAAGATTTTACTTGTTATTTCAAGAATATCTGTTATCCTGATATCCAGTTTTAATGTTTTGCCAGATTTTGGCTGCTTGCTGATGACGTTAACCCGCCTCAGTCTTTGACTTCCAGAATTCGGCACCCCGGCACATCCGAATTAACGGGTGATATGCCACAGACTTTTTTGTAAAGGACCCAGTAGATGAATATTTTCGTAGGCAACCTCCCTTTCAGCGCAACTGAAGCCGACCTTCGCGGCCTTTTCGAGGCTCATGGCACCGTGACCTCCGCTCGCGTCATTACCGACCGCGAAACCGGCCGCAGCCGCGGTTTTGGCTTTGTTGAAATGGAAGACGCAGACGCCACCACCGCCATCGAGGCGCTGAACGGCAAAGACCTCAAAGGCCGCCCGATGAAGGTGAACCAGGCCGAAGAACGCAAGGAACGGGCCCCCCGCCGCTCCTGGTAATACCGACAACCTATTCAGGCCCGCCCCGGGTTAACGGGGCGGCGCCTTCTTCTTCCAAACGATTTCTTTATATTTAGGAACAATTGCATGACCATTGCATCTTTTGACCACCTGGGGTTGGTGGAGCCCCTCCGTCGCGCACTGCGCGACGCGAAATACGAGACCCCCACTCCGATTCAGGCGCAGTCAATACCGCACCTGCTGTCGGGGCGCGACTTACTGGGCTGTGCGCAAACAGGCACCGGCAAAACCGCGGCGTTCGCGTTGCCGATGCTTCAACTGATCTCCGAAGCCAAGTTGCCGCTCCGGCGCAACGCGCCGCGGGCCTTGATACTGGCTCCCACCCGTGAACTTGCCAATCAGATCGGCGACAGTTTCCGTACGTACGGCCGCTATCTGCGCGTTAGCCACACTGTGGCGTTCGGCGGCGTCAGCATCGTCCACCAGATACGGGCCATGTCCCGCGGTGTTGACGTCCTCATCGCCACGCCGGGCCGTCTGCTTGATTTGATGAACCAGCGGCATGTTTTTCTCGACAAACTGGAATTCTTCATTCTGGATGAAGCTGACCGGATGCTCGACATGGGTTTCATTCCCGATGTTAAACGGATCATCGCCGCGCTGCCCCAAAAACGGCAGACGCTTTTCTTTTCAGCCACCATGCCGGATACCGTGAAGGGACTGGCTAACAGCCTCTTGAGGAACCCTGCGACAGTGACGGTGAATCCCGTTTCATCCACGGCCGAGAAGGTGGAACAAAAAGTCCTTTTCGTGGATCGGGATAACAAGGAAACGCTGCTTCTTTCCCTTATGAAGGATGTCAGCATCAGCCGCGCGCTGATTTTCACCCGCACCAAACACAAAGCCAACCGGGTTGCGGAAAAGCTGAACCGGAACAATGTTGTTGCAGAAGCGATTCACGGCAACAAATCGCAGGGCGCCCGTATGCTTGCGCTGAAGAATTTCAGCGCCGGCCGCGCCCGTGTTTTGGTGGCTACCGATATCGCCTCGCGCGGTATCGACATCAAAGGGGTGACGCATGTCATCAATTTTGAAATGCCGATGGAGCCGGAAGCCTACGTGCATCGGATCGGGCGTACTGCCCGTGCCGGAGCCGCCGGCATCGCCATCTCGATGTGCGACGGGGAGGAACGCTCCATCCTTCGCGCCATCGAACGGATCATCAAGGCAACCATTCCGGTGGACGCGGAACATCCCTTCCATGCGGCGCATCTGGCCCACGGACCGGCCCGTGCCGGCGGCGGCCCGCGCCGTTTCAACAACAAGGGGGGACGCCCGTTCCGCCCCGCGCGGCCGCAAGGAAACCGTTCCTACGCCAGCCGCTGATCACTAGACCTTCGAGCGGGATGTCCGCGGCGAAATGCCGCGGCTCCCGCTTTTTTTTTAACCGTCCGAACCTCCGCCGGGCAGTTTTGGAAAATGTGCGATAATCGGAACCGCCCCCACAACACAATGGAGAGAACAATCATGAAAAAGAAGGCTTTGGTTACAGGCGCAAGTGAAGGTATCGGGTATGTATTCGCGAAGCGGTTGGCCGCTGAAGGCTTCGAAGTTACGGGCGTTGCCCGGAATGAAGCCGTGTTGACACAG
>JAKAGL010000196.1 GCA_021815535.1 bacterium | reverse complement strand
GCGGTGAAATTTTCATCAAAGGGCGTTATTCAGGTAAATGCCAAATTCAAGCATGTAGATAAAGGCGTGAAGGTGGAAATAGCGATTGCCGATCAGGGAATCGGGATACCAAAGGAACAGCAACGTCATCTATTTGAAAGGTTCAAACAAGCCGATGCCTCCGTTACCCGTCAGTTTGGCGGTACAGGGCTGGGACTGGCGATTTCCAGAATGCTGGTGGAAAAAATGGGCGGCGATATCCGGCTGGAAAGCGAAGAGGGGAAGGGGAGCACCTTCATCATTACAGTTTTGTTTAAAACAGGAAGGCTAAAAGAGGCGGTGCCGGAGGAAAACAATCTGGCTGGCATGTTGGTTCTCGTTTACGTTGAAGATGAGAGCGAAAGAACCAGGGTCGCCGGCATGCTTGAAAACACGGGGGCATTGGTTCGTCCGGCAAGGTCGGAAAATGACCTCAACCGGGAGTTGGCTTCCGCGGGAGCGGCTGGCATATTTGTTACGGTGGTGGTGACTTATTGTGATGTCACACGTGGCAATTCCTGTAAGTTGGCGTTGGATTTGGGCCGAAGATACAAGGGGACCGATAACAAGGTCAGGATGTTGACCATTGCTTCCGGCGGCATTTGCGTCAACAAAGCCGAAGATGGGGCGCTGAGGACAAATTGTTCCCTGATATCCCCCGTTGGCGGAAAGGATCTGATCAGGGAACTCAGGAAAATATGGGCCGAGTACTATAAATCGGTTGCTCCAATGAAGACTGAGGGGGGCGCTGATTTTAGGAAAATCCTTCTTGTTGAGGATGCCAAGGACAACCAGTTGCTCATGAAGGCATACTTGAAGAAATCTCCGTATCATATTGAATTGGCGGAAAACGGCCAGCAAGCTGTGGAAAAGTATATGGCCGGGGTTTATGACCTCGTTCTCATGGACGTTCAAATGCCGGTAAAGGATGGGTACACCGCAACCAAGGAGATCAGGGCCTACGAAAAGAAAAATAACAAACCGCATACGCGCATAATCGCATTGACGGCCAACGCCTATCAGGAAGATGTTAATAACAGCATTGATGCCGGTTGCGATGCCCACATGACAAAGCCGATCAAGAAGGACAAATTGATCGCAACTATTGAAGAGATTTTCAGAAAGACCTGAGGTTTTTCTCCTGGTGGGATCCCCAGGAACATCACTGATCCATGCCGGTTTCGCCCCTCCCCACGTAGCGACGTGCCACTTTCCGGCTTGTTAATAAAACATGGTATGATGCGGCTGCGGGCAGGGATGAGTGTATTATCTTTATGGGAGGCTGCAATGATCCGGCATCTCATGTTTGTTTTTATCATGCTGGCTGTTCCTTCGGTTGCTTCCGCCAAAACACCGGCGCCTTTCGCCGCTGCCGCCGCATGTGGCGCATGTCATGTCGATCATTACAGCAACTGGAAGAACTCGCTTCATGCCCTTTCCTATACCAATCCGATATTCCAGGCGGCCTACCAGAAAGCGTATGCGGAAACGTCCGGTAAGGCGGCCCAACTCTGCCTTCCGTGCCATGCTCCCACCGTGCGGTTGACCGGCGATTATGGCGCGAAGGATGAAATCACCCGGGAAGGGATCACCTGTGATTTTTGTCACAGTGTGGCGGATGTGAAAAACGGGGTATTTACACTGAAGACCGGAGATGTGAAACGCTCTGCTCTAAAGGACAGCGCGCCGAAAGAGCATGGGGCGGCCTATGGCGAGGCTTTCGCCACCGCGCGGCTTTGCTCCGGTTGCCACGATTTTACGAACCATCTTGGCACGAAGGTTGGAAACACCTATGACGAATGGTCCAAATCACATTTTAAGACGGATGGAGTGCAGTGCCAGCATTGTCATATGGCCGAGATACCGGGAAAAACGGCCCGGGAAAACGGACGCGACTCAATCCACGACCATTCTCTGGGGCACAGCATGGAACAAATGTTGGGTGCGGTTCGAGTGGAAACAAAAGAACCGGTATGGATGAACGGTGCGGTATTGGCGGATGTGCTGTTGGCGAACGTAGGGGCGGGCCACGCCATTCCGACCGGTACGCCGGCACGTACGCTGGTGCTGGAGGTTCATGCACTCGATGCCGCCGGCAATGTGGTGGAAGTGAAGAAAAAAATGTATCGCAAGCGGATTCTCAATGACAAGGGGGAGGAAATGCTGACAGATGGTGACGCGTTCCTCCATGGCAAAAAAGTGTCGAGCGACAACCGTCTATTGCCGGGGGAATCGCGCGTAGAGACATTCCGCTTTAATGTCAGGCCGAAAGATATTGTCAAGATCACGGCAGAAGCCTACCTGTCATACCAGCCAGTGGTTATCACGAAAACGGAAATGAAAATTCCGCTCTTTTCCGCTACTGTCGACGTGAAATAATCCCCTTTTTGAATCTATTAGGCTTCATGCGGCAACGCGGGTTTTATCAAAACGCCCCTTACATGAGCATTTGGCTGAAAAGAGGATATTTTTGGGTTCTAACAAGGCGTTGTATAGAGGTATGTATGTGAATATTAATGCGATATGTGTCTTGTTATGATGCCTGTTCAAAAATTCGCTTAATTTTCGGTTTTTTCCTTGTTTCTCTGCCTGCTTCACTTTATAGTGAATTTAAGGAGAAACAGGCATGCAATATCCGCAAATAAAGCAAGGCGCCATTTTGGTTGGCACCAGCGGCTACTCGTATGCCGACTGGATGGAGTATGGCTTTTACCCGGCCGGAACCAAAAGCGCGAAGATGTTGCCGCTCTATGCCGAACATTTCCGCATCACCGAGTTGAACAACACCTGGTACCAGATGCCCAAGGCCGATGCTACCGCGCGCCGCCTTGCGCTGGTTCCGGAAAAATTTCTCTTCACCGTGAAGCTTACCCGCAGCCTTACCCATGAGGTGGAGCCGGAGTTTTGGGCGCGCCGCGCCGCCGAATTCCGGGCCGGCATCGCGCCGCTTCAGCAGGCGGGGCGGTTGTTGGCCGTCCTTATGCAGTTGCCGCCGTCGTTCACCCGTACGTTGGAGAACCGCCGCTATCTCGGCAACCTGATGGCGGCGCTGGAGGGGGTGCCGCTTGCCGTGGAGTTCCGCCACAAATCGTGGGCCGACGACCATGTATTTGCCGAGTTGGAAAAGCGCCGTGTTACGTTGGTGGCCGTGGACGAGCCGCCGTTGCCGAACCTCTTTCCGCCGCTGGACGTGGTGACGAACCCGGCGCTCTTCTACGTCCGCTTCCACGGCCGCAACAGCGGCGGTTGGCACAGCGGCAACATGCAAAAGCAGTTCGATTATGATTATGCCGCCGCCGAGTTGGAAGAGTGGATAGAAAAACGGATTGGCTTGATGGCGCGCAAATCGGCGGTGGGGGTACTGTTTTTCAACAACCATGTCCGGGCACAGGCTCCCAATAATGCGCTGCTGATGATGCACCTGCTGCGGCAACGGGGGCTGGAGACGGGATGAATTTTCAAAAATCCCTCCCCGCCTCCTTTTTTCAAAGGGAGGAGCCGGGAAATGCGGCGCACCGATTCATCCTCTTTTGCAAAAGGGATCTTACCGGCCCGGCGGCACCGATAAAGCGGCGCGGTATCTGCCATGACTGATGCACCGCTTCCGCGACGGGCCGTGCCCGGGCGCGCCATCATTCACCTCAACGTCGCCGATTTCGCCGTGGCGGTGGAGCGGGGACTCGATATGCGTCTGTGCCGCCGCCCGGTCATCATTGCGGCGCAGGCGGCCGCCCGCGCCATTGTCTACGATATGAGCGAGGAAGCCTTTTCCGCCGGCGTCCGCAAGGGGATGCCGCTCTGGCGCGCTCAAAAATTCTGCCGCGACGCCCACGTACTCCCCCCAAAGCCGGACCGCTACGAGCGGGCGATGCGCCACCTCTTTGCCAAGGCATTGCCATATGCTCCCCGGGTGGAATTGGTGGACGACAAGGGACACCTCTTTCTGGATGTCACCGGCACCGGACGGCTTTTGGGGCGGCCCGAAGACATTGCCTGGAAGATACGCAAGGAGGTGCGGAAGGATTTCGGGTTCGATCCGGTATGGTCCGTTGCCCCCAACAAGCTGCTGGCGAAGGTGGCCACCCGCATCGTGAAACCGCTGGGGGAATATATCGTGGAAGAGGGGGAGGAAGAGGAGTTTCTAAAGCCGATTCCCGTGGCGTTTATCCCCGGCATTGAAAAGCCGGATATTACGCAGATGTTCGAGTTCAACTTGAAGAAGGCGGGAGACCTGCTGCATTGGAACGCCGCGCAGCTTGAAGCGGTATTTCAAAACCGCGCGCGGCACATTTACGAGGCGGTGCGGGGGATAGATCCGTCGCCGGTACTTTCGGTGGATGAAGCCGCGCCGGTGGTGAATGTCGACCACCCTTTCGGGGAAGATACCAACGATGCCGCCATTCTTGAAGCGGCACTCTACGTCTGCGTGGAAAAAGCGGGGGGGGAGCTTCGGCGCCGCCGCCTTGCCGCCGGTCGGGTTGGGGTGACGCTGGATTATACCGATGGCGTCCGGGTAAGCCGCGCCGCTTTGGGGGAAACCGCCACGGCGGTAGACCCGGCGCTTTTCCGTGTGGCGATGAAAGCGGTTGCGTTGGCGTGGCGGCGGCGGGTGCGGATACGTCATCTGAAACTTGTGTGTGACAGGCTTTGTTACCCTCCATCGCAAGTGGAACTGTTTGCTGATAATGAGTATCGCAACTGTCGGGAAAATAAGCTTGTGTGCGCGATAGATGCAATACGGATGAAGTTCGGCGAGCAGGCTGTTTTCTTTGGCCGCACCTTTAATTCCACGCGGAAATGGTGAGGAGCTATCGTGATACCGCTGGTAGTGCGCTCCGGTTTTTCACTGATGCGGGGTGCGGCGACGGTGGAGGAACTGGCCGCCGCCGCGAAGAGGATGGGGTATGCATCGCTTGCCCTCACAGATACCGACAACCTCTAC
>JAKAGL010000195.1 GCA_021815535.1 bacterium | reverse complement strand
GACGCGGGCGAGCTGCTCGGAGGCGGCGTCGGCTTCGCGCTGGATGTGCGACATCACTTCACGGGCGAGGGTGAGCGCTTCTTCGGAGTCATAGCCGACGCGAAGGTCGATGAGCATATCGGCCCAGCCCATGACGCCGAGGCCGATCTTCCGGTTGGCTTTGGTCATCTGCTCGATTTTCACGATCGGGTAGCGGTTCATATCGATAACGTTATCGAGGAAGTGGACGGCGCTGTGCGTGATCCGCTCCAACCCGCGCCAGTCAACTTCGCCGTCCTTCACGAATTTGGTGAGATTGATCGACACCACGTTGCACGACTCATACGGCAGCAACGGCTGCTCGCCGCAGGGGTTGGTGCTTTCCATCTGGCCGATGTGGGGCGTGGGATTATCCTTGTTGATGCGGTCGATGAAGATAATGCCCGGATCGCCGTTCAGCCAGGCGTATTTCACCATGGCGTCCATCACTTCTTTTGCGCGTTGCTTGCCGACAGGCATCCTGCGGTACGGATCGATCAGGTTGTATTCGCCGTCTTCCAGAAGAGCGTTCATAAACTCGTCGGTAACGGCGATGGATATGTTGAAGTTCGTGAACGAGACATGATCCGCCTTGCAGGTGATGAAATCCATGACATCCGGATGGTCAACGCGGAGAATTCCCATGTTGGCGCCGCGGCGGGTTCCCCCTTGCTTCACCGATTCGGTGGCGGCGTCGAAAACCTTCATGAAGGAAACGGGGCCGGACGAAACGCCGCTGGTGCTTTTTACGCGGCTTCCCTTCGGGCGCAACCGGGAAAAACTGAAGCCGGTGCCGCCGCCGCTTTTGTGGATCATGGCGGTATCCTTCACCGTCTCGAAAATGGAATCCATCGAATCTTCAATCGGAAGCACGAAGCAGGCAGACAATTGTTGCAGTTCGCGGCCGGCATTCATCAATGTGGGAGAGTTGGGCATGAACTCCAATTGCGCCATCATTTGGAAAAATTCATCTTCCACCTCGGTGATATCAATATCAGGCTTGTAAAACGCATCGGCCTGGGAAATATTCCGGGCAACCCGGCGGAAGAGCTGCGACGGGGACTCGATCACCTTCCCGTCCTCGTTCTTGGTTAGGTAACGCCGTTCCAGGACCTTTATCGCGTTTTCCGTTAATGCAGTATTCTCGTCCTTTGCATTTGTCTTCAAGTTTGCACGGCCCTTAATAGTCTTGGAATCCCCCATGTCTCGTTACCCCCAAAACTTGAAATTAAATAAAATATAAACCCCTTACCCACCAACACAAAAACTATATGTAGTATATGTTTTATTTATAACCCCCATATCTTGTGGCGTCAACTGAAAAATAAGCCGATATCGTGGTTAATTGAAAAATGCCCTCTGAGGGTTAGATGAAAAAGCAGGATTAAACGCGCGAATTGATATAATTAATGTTATATTTCAATAAGATATAGAATTTGAGACATAGAAATGTTATGCGCTTTTGCATAAATCTAGATATATTTACATATTTGCCATTCATATCGGCCTATGGGGTTGCCGGGGCCTGCTTTTTTTCCACCAAAATGGCTGATACCCGCATCCCTTTATACGCGTTAAACTTGCGCTCCCATTCATCATAGCCGGGATAGATCACCCGAAGCGAGTGGTTTCCTTCCCGTATCGGCAATTCAAGCGGGGTACTGCCTGCGTAATAGCCGTCCACCACAACCTCCGCGTTGGCCGGTTTGCTTTGGAAGAGAACATACACTTGAGCGGGCATTTTTGGTTTTTCCGCCTCGGCGGTTTTTTCAATGCCGTGCTGTTTGCCAAGCTTCACCATATGAGGTTCAGCGGCCATCATCGGCGCTGTTTCCTTCGAGGCCACACCCGCGGCTGGCGCCACCGGTGCATTTTCTTTTTCCGGATGGCCGCTCTCAAGCGGTTGAACTACCGCTTCACCGTTTGTACCAGGCGCGGCCACTTTTCTATTTTTATTCTTTGCCGCTTTCTTGGTTGATCTCTTTGTGGAAACTTTATGTACCGGCCTCTCCGGTTTCGCCGGTTCCTTCAGCTCATCAGCCGAAGGTGAAACAACCGCCAGCACCCGGCCATCAGCGTATGCCATGCCACTCCAGACCAGCGCCGCAAGCAAAACCATGCCGATCGTTTTATGCATACCCTGCTTCCTTAAAACGGCGAAGTCCCTTGCAGCAGTCCCTGAATTTCCTGGGTCATCGCCACTTCGTAACTCACGGTGGAAATCACCTGGGGGCTCTTGGTATCAATAAGGCGCGCGTTAATGATCACCGATTGTTCGGTGGCGACGTATGTGCCGGCAAGCACGGTGCGTGCATTGGAGCTTCCCGTAAGTTCCGCGACATCGCGGGTGAGGATCAGCTCCCCTACATCCTTTTTCATGAAGAGGTCCTGCGCGCGGCGCACTTCCAGCACCTTGAATCCTTTCCGGCTCAGTTCGTCGATCAGCCGTTCAGCCATCATCCGGCCGAATACCGATGTTTTTCCCAAATCGTTGAGATCCACGAATGTCGTAACGATAACCGGCGCATCCATGATGTCGCGTTTTTGAAGGTTCCGGTTCAGCTCGTTGGCGATGTAAAGCGTGCCAAAACGGTCATCCCGCTCCGAAGTAACGATGTTCTTGGGAGGAGGCATGCGCAGGCCGCATCCGGCGGTGAACGCCGCCAGCAAGGCTATGGCGATAAGTTTGTTTTTCATTTTCCCGCCGCCCCCTCAATGTAATTATTGGATCCTACGCGCTCGTACGGCTCCTCGAACATCCGCTTCATATAGGTATCATCCTGCCGGAGGTTCATTTGAAACATTCCCACCGATACCACACGCCGCGATACAGGCAAAACCAGACGGGCATGAACGGTGACGGTATTGCCCGCCACCGCATAGGTTCCCAAAACCACCGCGTCTGGCGCGGCCCCTTCGTTCAGTTCATCCGGTTCGCGGGTCAATATCTGCTCCCCCACATTGGGTTGAATCATCAGCTCCTTTGCGGCGCGTTCTTCCACAACGTTATATCCGCGGCGGGCCATGCGATCCATCACCCCTTCGGTGAGAAACCGCCCGAATGTGTTGGTGCTGTTCAGCTTGTCCATATCCACAAACGAGGAAACCGCCACGGTCTGCCCCGGTTTGCCGTGTGCCATGTTGCGGGCAAGTTCACGTGTCAGCTGGTCGATCTTCAATGCCAGCAGTTTGGGGGCGGAATCGGTTTCTTCCACCGCCAGTTCGCGGATTTCCATGGTGTTTTGTGGCGTCTCGCCATCCGCGTCGGCCTCTTCTTCCCGGTGGGTAAGCGCGGCGGTATAAGGGTCGTCATCGGTGCGGAAATCGGAGGTGGCGACCGATACAATACGCGAGGTGGCCGCATCCAGCAGCCTGGCCTGAACGGTGATCACACTCCCCGCGGCTTCGTATGTCCCCACCACAACAGCATCGGGCTTGTAAGGGGCAATCATCTCTTCCAGTTTGCGGGTCAGCAGAAATTCACCGTTGTTCTCAACAAGGCTCACATCCTTCCCCATCCGCAATTCAAAAACGCGGTATCCCATCGTATGCAGCGCATACACTAACCGCTCGGAAACCTGCCGGCCGAACCGGCTTCCCCCTTTGAGGTGTCCCAGATCAACAAACGTGGTAACCACCACGGTATGGGTGCTGACGTCGTAGTTTTGCAAATAGCTCGAAAGTTGACTGGCCAATGACGTCACCTTTGTATTGAAGGTATCCGGGCTAAAAGCATAGGAAGGCGCAACCGCGGTTGTGGCGTTCTTTTGAACCGGCTCCTGCTTCTCCCCTTCGCTGAACATGCCTTTAGCCGATTGGCAACCGCCCCCCAATATGAGCGAAATTATGACGGCGGCGGCAACTTTCATCTTTAATATTTTCATATTTTCTGCCCTAATCATCCCTTCGGCATCCGCTGCATGCGGAGTGCGCACAAGTATAATTTCGGCAACTGGCGGAAATTACTTAAGTCTTTCTTTTTGGCGTCATGGGGCCATTTTGGATTCCCGGCAGTCCTCCGGGGGAAGCATTTCATGATTTCCTCTATTTGTTCCCACACCGGTTGGCTGCGCTTCATTTTTCTTTCAATCAGTTGTTTGATTGCAACACTTATTATGATAAATTACGACGCTTACTTAGCGTAAAAATATTTCAACATGCAAGATAATGTACGGAATCCAGTCAAGTTAAGGGGAAGCTCACGGGATTGTGATTGTAATAATGTAGGAACCCCTGTATGGACAGGGGATCCCTAATAAAGAATGGACGGCATCAACGGATGCAAATTCGATGGAAGGGGCATGGAATGTTTTCATTTAACCTGCAGCGCCAATTCATGGCAATTCTGCTATTGGTGGTTCTGGTGATGACAATAACCGCGGCGGGCGGCATCTATTCGCTTTCTGAAGAAAATTCGAAGTTAGACGACGCTTTGAAGATATCCAACAAAATTGCAATGTCTGTGGATACGGCAAGGACGGCGCAGGTGCTGTTCAAAAAACAGGTTCAGGAATGGAAAGATACCCTGCTTCGGGGAAACGATCCCGAACTGTTCAACAAGCACCGCGATAATTTCATCAAAAACGAAGCCGCAGTTCAGGAAAACCTCGCCAAGCTTGCATCGATGATGCAGGAGCTCGGGATCGATCCGGCATTGGCGAATGAAAGCATTGAAAAACACGCCGCATTGGGCATGAAATATCGAGAGGCGCTTAAAAGCTATGATTCCGCCAAAGCCGACAGCGCGCATACCGTCGATACACTGGTAAAAGGAATAGACCGCCCCGCCACGGACGGAATAGATGAAACCGTCAATTTCATTTGGGACGCAGGGCAGAAAAAACTGGAAAAAATGAACTGTTATACAAAACAAAAACACCCCGAAGGGTGTTTTTGTGATTCTTGTTAGAACTTGTTGGTTAGTCTTGGTTAGCCGAAGCTTAACCTAAGTCAAACCGAAGT
>JAKAGL010000194.1 GCA_021815535.1 bacterium | reverse complement strand
TGATCCGGCAGAGATATATTTTCACGGCCTATCGGCTGGAAAGATACGAATTCATCCCCCCATTGCGGGATTTTCCCCAACCGTTATCGGAAACCGCATCGTGACGTTTGTTCCCATATTTTCTCCCGGACTGTCAACGGTCAGGGTGCCGCCGTGAAACTCCATGATCAACCTGCTTACCGTTAATCCCAGGCCAAGACCGCCTCCCATGAATTTGTACCGGCCTGTCGTATGGTGGCTGGCATCCTCCAGCGAATAATACGGCTCGAAGATGGCCTGCTTTCTGTCGCCGGGAATGCCAATTCCTTCATCGCTCACCTCAACCACCGCAAAGCCGCCATCCAGGGCCGCTTTCACCCGCACCGACTTGCCGTCAGGGGTATATTTAACGGCGTTGGAAAGGATATTATCAAACATCTTTGACACCATGTTAGGGTTGCCCCGTATCGTCAGGTCGCGGGGCAAAGCATTGAGATCGGCGGAGAGACGGACATCCCGTTTTTCATGCCTAAGCATATTTTCGGTGATGCCGATGACCGCATTAAATTCGATTTGAAGATATACTTTTGTGAAATCTTTCGTCTGCCGAGGCCGGTGCAGATCGGCGATAAGCGCGGTAGCCTCCGTGATCCCTTTCAAGGCGCCGCAGGAATCGTTCATTGCGGCCAAGGCCATTTCGATGTCGTCCGCTCCCAGCGACCCGCCGCGGCGCGTTTCGATGAGGGACTTGAGAAGTTCCAGCTTTGTGAGGGGGGTGCGCAGTTCATGGGCCGTTATGAGGGTAAAATACTCCCGCACCTTGTGCAACAGGCTCTCGGAGGTCATGTCGCGTTTCACCATCACCAAATTGATGATCTTTCCCGACGCATCCATGATAGGTGAAATGGTGACCAGCTCGTCAAAGCGTACGCCATCCTTTTTATGGCCTACAAGCTGGCCCGACCACGACTTACCGGAACTCAACACGGCTCTTATTTCGCGGATATCCCCATTGTGGCCGCTCTCCAGCCCCCAAGCATCCATGCCCAATGCTTCCCGGCGCGAATAACCGGTGATATTCTCAAAGGCCTGATTTGCATATTGGATCGAACCGCCGTCATCCGTTATGAGAATAACCTCGGAAACACCTTCAACCGCCGTGGCAAGCCGAAGCAGCTCTTTTTCCGCGCGGCGGCGCTCTTCAACCTCTTCCGCCAGTTCGGCATTGGCGCTCCTCAGTTCAATCGTCCGCTCCGCGATCTTTTTCTCAAGGTCGTCATGCGATTCGCGCAAAGCCCTCTCTGTCATCTTTCGCCGGGTGATATCCCTGGCGATCGCCATTAACCACACCCCTTCCTTTGTCTTCCAGGAAGTGATGGAACACTCCACCGGAAATTCGGAGCCATCCTTGCGTTTTCCCGCGTATTCCGCCAACCGTTCCGAAAATGAACCATTGGCCAAGAATATTTTCCGCACCTTCTCTTCGTATTCCTCCTGGAATTTCGCCGGAAAAAGAAGCGATACCGGCTTGCCCGCCATTTCACTCCCCGAATAGCCGAACATCTCCTCGGCGCTTTTGTTCCAAAGCGATATTGCGCCCTTCTGGTTAACCGTAACGATGGCATCGGTCGCCGTTTGCACCACTGAACGGTGCCGCAACTCGCTTTCTTCAAGCTGGTCCCTCATATGACTGTTGACCAGCGCGATCGCAACCAGCCTGCCCATCGCCTCCGCGATCATTGCATCGTTATCGGTAAATCCTCCCGGCTTGTTCGCCAGGCCTATCAGCCCCACAGCCTTGTCATCGGAAATAAGCGGTGCAAAGAGCACACTGTCCATATGCATGTGCCCGGCAGGCATGAACTTCACCCAGTCGCTGTTGAAGAAATCGTTGTGAAATACCGCCTTCCGCATACTGTAGGCATCGCCGCGCAGACCGCGGATCGGCATCGGGAGTGAGGGGTCAACCGTACAGGGCATCCCGCCGGCATCCAGAAAAAGCACATCGTTGTTGGTGCCGTCTTTGTTCAGCAACGCAACATAACCGCCGGAGGCTCCAATAAGCTTCTTGGAGATGTCAAAAATGGCACGGGCCGTCTGAGGGAATGGGCGGTACGCCAGCACAACACTTGAGGCATCAAGAAGAGCGGTTATCTCTTTCTGGCGGGCCACCAGTTTTTCTTCCGCCATACGGCGTGACTCGTTCTCGATCGCCAACTGCTCGTTGGCGGCCCGCAACCTGGCCGGATTGTGGAAGAAATAATAGATGATGGGAAACAACAGCACCGTGATGGCCGTTGAATCCAGAAGGGATCCTTCCCACTTCGGCAGTGCCGGGAAAAAACCAAGAAGAAACATGAGGCTTGCTTCAACAAAAAAAACGACACCCGCCACCCCGACAAGAAGGTAAGCGGAAGACCAGTTCTTTCCCGTCACTGTGCCAAACGACATACCACACCTCTATCTACTTTCAATGATACCGCCAAAAAGGGGGGGCTGGAATGAATTTTAACATTTATGCGGGGCTTGAGTACCATGCCAAACGGCGGGAAGACCTCATTCCCCTGCCGGAAGGGGGAATCAGGAAACGAGTCTTCGAACACGGGCGGTTAGAATTTCCGGCTGTATCGGTTTCTTGATGAAATCGACCGCTCCCAGACGGAACGCCTCATCAGCAAGATTGGGATCGACACTTCCGGTAATGACTATCACGGGAATCTCACTGATCTGTGGATTATTGTCTTTGCGGCGCATAACATCGAACCCGCTGATGTCCGGCAGATTAATATCGAGAAGAACCAAATGGGGAAGCTCCAGTGCCATCAGCCGCAAAGCCTCCTCTCCGCTGGCGGTCTCAAGCACTTTGATGTTCAAATCCTTGAGGAACATGCGGACGATCTGCATGTCGAATTCGGAATCCTCCACAACCAGCGCCTTCGGGGTGACATGAGGAAGCATGACCGTTACGGTGGTTCCGTGGCCCGGCGCCGACTCGATAGCAAGCGTGCCGCCCTGGCTTTGCATAAGCTCGTTGCTCAGGGGAAGCCCCATGCCGGTTCCCCGCTCCCCCTCTGTTCCGCTGGTGGAGGTATGCACTTCATATTTGAAAAGCGAACCGAGACAATCAGGTTGAATCCCAACACCGGTGTCCTTGATATAGAGGGCCGAAGGCTCCCCCGCCTTTTGGCCGATGGTGATGGAACCTCCCTTGTTGGAGAACTTTATGGCGTTCGAAAGAAGGTTCACCATTACCTCACCGGTCAATTTCATGTCGCAATAAAGACGGCTGCGGGGCGGCACAAGGTTGGCCACGGTTATTCCCTTGCGCGCCGCGTCATTCGCGGAGCCGTCAACGGCATACTGGACCAGGTAATGGGCGTCGGTGAACGCGAAACGCGGCCGGATGGCGCCCGACCGTATTCGGCTCATCTCCAGAAGGTCCTCGATAAGGTGCAGCATGTTCTCGTTGGCGCTGATGGAGAGCGCCAGCATAGCGTCGTCCGCAATAGCCACCCCTTGCTCCTTGAGGCGGGCACGGAAGCTTTTTAGGGCTAACAGACTGTTGCCGATGGGGTTCTTGAGGTCATGGGCCACCAGCGATACAAATTTGTCTTTCAGAAGCGTGGCGGCCTCCGCCTCCTCTTTCGCCGCTTTCAGCTTCTCCTCCACCTCTTTGCGCCCGGTTATGTCATGAACGATGGAATGAAGTATTTTCCTCCCCTTGATGGACACCGGGCTTGAGTAGACTTCCACATCCCTTATTTCTCCCGACGCGAGCCGGTGGTGAAACAAAAAATAATTCCTGTGTTCGTTTTTCGCGGCTTCCATTTCCGCGGTCAACGCCTCGCGCGACAAGGTGTTGATCTGGTGAATAAGCATGGATATCAACTGTTCCCGGCTATATCCGTAGAACTGGCTGGCGGCGCTGTTGGCGTCAATGATCGCGCCGGTCTCGGGGTCTATGAGAAGTTTAACCGCTTTGCTGGAGTGAAAGGCCTCACGGTACCGCTCTTCGCTTTCCCGCAATGCTTCTTCCGCCTGCCTGAAAGCGGTGATGTCATGGAATATTTCAAATTTTGATACCGTCCCGTCCGAGTTTACTATCGGCGTATCGAACAGGTCATAGGTCTTGCCGGTCTTTTCGGAATGCCACTCCCACCGTACCGAACCGCCGTTGAAGACGATCTCGTTTTTGCACCATGAGCACGGCTCCTTCAAGCCGTGAAAATACTCATAACACTTCCGCCCGTCCACCTTTCCGAACTCGCGCTCGATGACGGGATTCACATACTCGATATCGCAATCCCTGTTGACGATATAGATGCCATCCGACACGGCTTCCAGGATATTTCTCAGATTATCGAGTTGAAGCCGAAGCTCTCTCTCGGTTTCACCCGCAACCACGTGAGTGCCTTTTGCATCCATATACCACCTGATATGGCCACGTTCTATCTAGGGGGATCTGGAAAACCTCCCTGTATCGGGATAGTACATTCCATCACTGGAATTATTCTAGCACGCAAACAAACAATTGGCGTATTCTTGAAAATGCGACATAATTCGTAGCAGTTATTGGAGGGACTATTTCATGGCTAAGATACTTGTTATAGAAGATTCCGGTTACCAGCGCTCCATTATCCGCCAGATACTGGTGACCGACGGGCATAAGGTGCTAGAAGCTTCGGATGGCATTGAGGGGCTTGCCACGGCGATACGTGAAAAGCCCGCGCTGATCTTAACTGACATCGTTATGCCAAACATGCAGGGGATGGAATTTCTACAGAGAATGAAGGATGAAAATGTCGGCATACCAGTTGTTGTGGTGACCGCCGACATCCAAGAAACCACAGTCAAGATGTGCCAAAACCTCGGCGCGGTCGGCGTGATCAACAAACCGCTGAAAGGCGGCGCGGTCGACACCCTGCGCAACCTCATTAAGGTTTACACGGAAGGTTGAGTGTATGGTTAAAATAGAGCCAATCCTTCTGGATGTGCTTAAGATC
>JAKAGL010000010.1:19982-21245 GCA_021815535.1 bacterium | reverse complement strand
AAAAACAACAAAGAAATCCACGAGGCAGAACACATAATTCCACGGGAGGTGGAAAAAAACATTAACATTTCCATAGATGTCGATCCGTACGGATTTTTATAGAAAAAGCAGTATCCCGCCGCGCTATACTACTGCCACCATGAAAATATTATTGGCGAATGACGACGGTATCAACGCACCCGGATTGCGTGCCTTATGCCGCGGGCTCAAAACAATCGGCGACGTGACGGTAGCCGCCCCAGAAATGGAAATGAGCGCGGTGGGGCACGCTATTACCATCGCCATGCCATTGCGGGTACGCGAAGTAAAGGATCACGGACAACCGTTCGGTTACGCGGTGAATGGTACCCCGGCCGATTGTGTGAAAATCGCGCTCTTGGCCATCATGAAAGAGCCGCCCGATATTGTTATTAGCGGCATTAACCATGGGGCGAACCTCGCCACAAACATTATTTATTCAGGTACGGTCTCTGCGGCCACGGAAGGGACTATTTTAGGAGTTCCCTCCATTGCTTTTTCTCTTACGACTCACGGAAAGGAGCCGGATTTCGGCTCGGCGGTGAAACATGCGGTTGCGATCACAAAAAAAGTATTCGAAAAAGGGCTGCAACGAGGAACCCTGCTCAATGTAAACATTCCGGCGCTTCCTGAAAAGGAAATAAAGGGGGTAAGAATCTGCCGCCAGAGCCACTGCGTGTTCCGCGGAGCATTTGAAAAACGGGAAGACCTGCGCGGGGTGGATTACTATTGGCAAGGCGGGGTTATGGATACAAAAGATCCCGATCCGAATGTAGATATCGTGTTGAACGAAAAAGGATACATCACAATTACGCCGATCCACTTTGATCTGACCAACCACAGTTATCTGGACGAACTGCGCAGTTGGGAATTCTAAGTCTTAGCCGACCTTTTTTTTGTCAGCAGTTGAGGGGACTGAAGGGTGTTCCAAATCCAGCATCATCTTTTTTAAATCCACCCCGCCACCGGCGGAAAAGCCTCCAAGTCCGCCGTTTGACTGAATAACACGGTGGCAGGGGATGATGAGCGGTATCGGATTGTGCGCCATGGCGCTGCCCACTGCGCGTACCGCCGAAGGGTTTCCGGTTTTTTTAGCCAGTTCCTTGTAAGTGATGGTGGCACCGTATTTCACCTGACGTAATGACGCATACACTTTCTGGAAGAAAGGGGATGAGTCGCCCAGCGTGACGGAGAATTTGCAGAAATCATATTTTTTTCCCGTGAAATAGCCGATCACGGCCTTTT
>JAKAGL010000010.1:0-19972 GCA_021815535.1 bacterium | reverse complement strand
CGGAAAACTTCTGTGTTCCGACCACGCAAGAAAGTCGTATGATTTCTGGGTTGAAGAGGGGAGGAGGAAACCGGTGATTTCCTCACGTTCGTTGAAACGGACAGCCGCATACCCAAACTCCGTCTTAATCGCGCAGCCGAACAGGGTCATGAGTATATCCGTATATCGGCGCCGCAATCGCGCATTTTGTCCACAAAATCCGGGAAGGTGATATTAATCGCCTCGGCGCTGTCGATCGTGGTAACTCCTGTGGCGGACAGCCCCGCTACCGCAAGGCTCATCACTACCCGGTGGTCATAGTTCCCTGCCACAGCAGTTCCCCGCAGTGGCAAGCCTCCTTTGATAAGCAGGCCGTCGCGTTCTTCGATGATTTCGGCTCCCAGCTTCTGCAACTCCTGGCACATCACAGCTATCCGGTCGGTTTCTTTAATCCGGGCTTGCGGCACGTTGGTGAGGTGCGTTATCCCTTCGGACAAGGCGCCCGCTACCGCCATTGCCGGAAGAGCATCCGGTGTATTATTCATATCAAGGGTTGCGCCGCGTAGTTTTCTTCCGCGTATTTTCACGGTGGGGCTTATTTCAATATCGGCTCCCATGGCCCTGAGGTAATTCACCACTTCCTTATCCCCTTGCGTATCGGTGAAGTCGAGCCCTTCCAGCGTTATTTCGCAACCCGGAATGGCGGCCAATATAAGGAAGAACGCGGCGGATGACCAGTCGGAGGGGATGTCTGCATTGAAAGATCTTAAGGATTGTCGCGGGGCGAGGCGGTATTCGTGGTGGTTATCCTGCTCGATCCGTACACCAAGTTTTTTCAGCCAAGCGACGGTCATGTCGGCATACGGTTTTTCGTTCAGCGATTTCAGCCTGAGCACCGTGGGTGTTTCACAAAAGATGGAGTGGATTAAAAGCGCCGAGAGGTACTGCGAGGTGGTTCCCGCCACATCGGCAATTCCCCCTTTTATGGGGCCGCGGATACGCACCGGCAACAGACCGTTGTTGGAGCTTTCGACAACGGCGCCGAGTTGTTTAAGCGATTCCAGTAATGGGGCGACCGGACGTTTACGGGTTTGATCGTCAGCGGTAATTGTCACTGCCTTGTTGCACAGGGCGCCAAGCGCCAACACAAAATTGGCGGTGGTGCCACTGTTTCCCACATCAATGACGTGATCGGGAGCGATGGGTCTGCCATTGAAGCCAGTGATACTCAGAATCTCTCCGTCTTCCTCAATTGTCGCGCCAAGAGCCTTGCACGCGGCGATAGCGGAATCGACGTCGGCGCTTTTCAGGCGGTGTCGGATAACGGATGTCCCTTCTGCCAAGGCGGCAAGGAACACGGCCCGGATGGAATGCGATTTGGAAGTTGGGATCCGCACCGTTCCGTGTACCGTGGAGCATTTTGAATCGATAAACATGCGCGGGATTATACCAAAAGGGCCATTGGCGGCATTATTTTAATTTATCAGCAATTCATGTGAGTACGTTAACCTTCGCGGCGCAGATGAAATCGTTTTCAGAAATACCGCCAACCGAGTGGGTGGAATAGCTAACACGGCATTTGTTATAACCAACCGCCATGTCCGGGTGGTGATTCTCGGTGTGGGATATCCATGCCACGGCGTTTACGAAAGCGATAGTTTCGTAGTGGTCTTTAAAAACGAATTCGCGGGTAATGGCGCCATCCTTCAGTTCCCACCCGGGAATTGACTGAAGCGCCGCAACGATGGCCATCGGGTTCATGGGTGGAGTGCCAGCATTTATCGGCTGGCATTTACGGCTGACAAAATCCATATTCCCTCCATTGAGCGGCTTGGTTCTTTAATAATCAATCAGCAGTTGAATAGATACGGTAGGTTTCACGTTTGAGTTAGCGTACATGTCATAGGCCCCGATTAATTTGACGCCGGGTTGCAGCAAATACCCTCCACCGAGGTTCATTGAAGCATAGCGGCTTTTGCCAAATAGGCCGTCGGCGGCGAACCACCATTTCTTGTTCAATTGGTATTCGATGGATGCCATCGGGCCGCTTCCGCTGGCTTGACCCGTCTCGTCCACTAACACGGTATCGCTGCCGCTATAAAAGCCGGCTTGCGCACGCCATGATCCAAGAAAACTAGTTGATGCGGCAAAGTACATGATATTGGCGCCAGTGACATCCCCTTTTCCGCCGTAATCGTATAGCCCCAATGCGATTGCGGGAAAATAATCGGAAAAGAGAGCTCCTTCCCGCAGGGCGAGTTTAATGTTGAAAAAAAACGGACTGTCGGCTGCCGTGGGAATGCTGCCGTTCAGGTCGCGGTAATCGATGCCGATCTCCAGTCCCCATGATTTGCTGACTGTATAAGGGATCAACCCATACGTAACTCCGTAGTTAATCAGATTCCAGCCGCCGTCGGCGCCATTCTTCATGAAGGTGTTATAGGTTTCAAAATCGAAGCGGGCGTTACCGTATTCCAATACATCAGTACTGGGAACGGCGATCACCCGGCTCGGTGTCGCCGATGCCGTTCCGGCGCCGAGCATCATCAGTCCCAAAATCAAAAAGGCAAACCGTTTTCCCGCTCCGCCAAAATATGCCGGGGGATGGTTTGTCGTGCGCGCTTTGCCCATGTCCGGTGTCCTTCTTAGTGCCGTTAATGAATGCCCGGTATGTCCAGATCCCGCAATCATCCTAGCCGTTAACCGGGGGTTTGACAACCAGGCAAAGCCCACCTAAACTGTCACATCTATGACAACGCCTAAAAGTGATTTCATCTGGATGGATGGCGCGCTGATCCCCTGGGATCAGGCAAACGTGCATTTGTTAACGCACACCCTGCATTATGGCACCGGTGTGTTCGAAGGGGTGCGCTGTTACAAAACCGTCAAAGGCCCTGCGGTGTTCCGCCACCGTGAGCATATGGAGCGTTTGACCGCCTCGGCGCACATTTTGGGCTATGAACTCCCCTATACCGTGGAAGAGTTGATGGAGGCGGTGCGCCTCACCATCCGCGAGAACAGGCTGGAAGAATGCTACATCCGGCCCATTGCCTGGCTGGGAACTGAAAACAGGGGACTGAACCCGAAGGGACTGAAGGTGCATGTGGGGGTAGCGGTCTGGCCGTGGGGCAAATATTTAGGAGATGATGCGGCCAATAGCGGCATCCGCGTGACGGTAAGCTCATTTACCCGGCATCATCCAAACATCACGATGAGCAAAGCCAAGGCGACCGGAATTTATATCAACTCCGTCTTGGCCAAACAGGAGGCGGTGCGCATGGGTTTTGACGAGGCGATTCTGCTGGATCCATTCGGCAACGTGGCTGAAGGAAGCGGCGAGAATATCTTTGTGGTGCGCAACGGCAGGATCAAAACGCCCCCGGCGATCAGTGTGCTGGAAGGGATCACACGCGACAGCGTCATGCGCATCGCTACCGATCTGGGAATGCCGGTTGTGGAACAGCTCTTCCCGCGCGACGAAATGTACATTGCCGACGAGATATTCCTCACCGGCACTGCCGCAGAGATCACCCCCGTGCGCGAAGTGGATCACCGGAAGGTGGGGCGCGGCGCGGTAGGGCCGGTGACCCGTAAAATATACGATACATTTTTCGATGCCATTCAGGGCCGGAACGAGAAGTACCTTGATTGGCTTGACATTTTGTAATCCGGTCTTATCCTTAATCTACATACAACTTAGGAGAAATGGCAGATGCCCATTTACGAATATCAGTGTCCCAAGTGCGCGACCACCAAGGAATTGCAACACGGCATGACTGAATCCCCTAAAGTGAAATGTTCCTCCTGTGGCGCATCCATGAAACGGGTGATTTCTGCTAACTCCTTTCAGCTTAAAGGGGATGGTTGGTTTAAGACTTCCGGCAGTTACGCCAAAACCGGCGGCGTGAAATCCACTCCCGCCAAGAAAGCCGAAGCTTGACGGCTATGACGCCGGTGAATGTGCGTCAGCTGTTTCTGGCCGCCGCAGTCATCTTCGTATTGGCAGTTCCGGCTCATGCGGTAAAACCACAACCGCCCGTCACAGTCGTTTGCACCACAGTGGATCACAAAGAATTTGTGTATACGGCAGAGTGCCTTGTGGTTGCGCATGGCGATCGCACGCCGGCCAACGTTGCTTTAACCCCCCTGCAGGATGAAGGGACCCTTATCGCCAAATATCATACGGAGGCTGCCCATGGCCTCGGTAAATGGACGATCGTTTTTGAAGCCCGCGAGAAAAAACCGCTTCCGGTTTATTTTGATGTTCATTATCCCGACGGTTCGGTGATTCGCGCCATAGGGATGTATGATCCGTATGGGGTTTTAGCCAAGACGAAGTCTGTCGCTCCCTCTGGCGTAGTGGGTAAGAAAAAGGGCAGTGGGGGAATAAAGGAATATCCTTCCAACTAGCTCCCTTTTCTTAACCTTCGTTTTTTTTCTGATGTAAAGTAACGGCATGGATACCCTTATTCGGGCGGGGATGTTGTATCCCGTCACATCACAACCCATCGAAAATGGATGGCTGCTTTTAAGCAATGGGCGGATTGTCCGCATTGGTAGCGGCCCCGCACCACGCACCGATGAGACGATCGACCTCACCGGTCATCTCGTTATGCCGGGTTTCGTCAATGCCCATTGCCATTTACAGTTTACCGCTGCGCGTGGAACGATGCCGAGCGGTGATTTCATCGAATGGGTTAGGGCGGCGATAGCCTATTCCTCAAATATTTCACTGGATGGAATGTTGCGCGGCGTGGAAGAAGGGGTGGAAGAACTTCTTGCCAGCGGGACTACGGCAGTGGGGGATATAGCAAGCCATCCGGCAGTGGCGGAAAAGGTAACCAGGAGTTTTATGCGGACAGTGGTATTTGCAGAGACCATCGCGCCCGATGAGAAAAGCGGGGATCCGGCGTGGCGCCTGTGTCTCGATCTTTTAAATTTGGTCAGGAATAACGGCGGACAAGCGGGCCTGGCACCGCATGGTCCGCATACTGTCGCTCCCCAATATTTTGCTGCCCTTTTCCGGTATGCGCATGAACAGGGTATCCCCATTACCTCCCATGTTGCGGAATCGATCGAGGAAAAACGTTTCATTGCATCGGGGGATGGACCGTTCCGCGCATTGATGCACAACCGTGGCGCGCTTGCGGATGATTTCAGAGGCCATGGGAAAAGTCCGGTTATGTTGATACAACAACAGATGGCATTGCGGCAGTTGATCGCGGCTCACCTGAACGAGGTGGATGATGAGGATGTTGCCGCGTTGGTGGCGGCAAATGCGATACCTGTTTTCTGCCCCGGTTCGTCGCGCTGGTTCGGCCGGAAAAAAGTCATGCCACTGGATCGTTTTTTCGAGGCGGGACTGGCTCCGTGTCTTGGCACCGATTCGGCGGCGAGCAACGGTTCTCTTTCCATGCTGGATGAATTGCGCGCCGCGCGCGGATATTTCGGTGAAATACCGCTTGGGCGGTTGATTGAGGCGGCGACCATAAACGGGGCACGGGCGCTTGGCCTTGATTGCGGCGCATTTGAACCGGGACTATGGGCCGATATCTCCGCTTATCCATTGCAGAATAGCTTGCGGCTCGAAGCGGTTCTTGCCGCCAAGGAAGCGGTTTTTGTAATGGTAGGGGGAAAGGTGGCTCGAAATACCGCTTGAAATTGCCGGGGGTATTTCTTATAACGGCTAATGCACATCCAAAGGAGCTTCCGTTGATTGAAACATTGGGGGAACGGGAACGGCAGGTATTACGGGCGGTAGTGGAGAACCACATTCATAATCCCGCCCCGGTTGCCAGCCACACTCTTTCCACGCTAGGACTCAGTCCGGCGACTATACGTCACATCATGGCAAACCTTGATGAGATGGGATTCATCAACCAGCCGCACACTTCAGCGGGCCGTGTACCCACCAACAAAGGCTATCGTTTTTACATTGCCGAATTGATGAAGGGAAGGCCCCTTACTTCTTGCGAGCGCCGGACTATCGATACCGGACTTTTCGCTGCCGATGTAAATTCGGGGAATATACTTACCGTGGCCTCCCGCCTGTTATCAGTGTCTTCACATCAGGCGGGCCTGGTGCTTTTTCCAAAACTCTCATCAGAGCCAATCAGCCGTTTTCACTTTGTAAACATAGGGTCCCGCCGTATACAGGTAGTGTTGGTGGGAACATTGGGACGCGTCCGCAATGTGCTTGTCACGCTGGATGAAGAATTGACCAGTGCGGATCTGGAAGAACTGGCGAATTACATTAATCACCATTTCTCCGGAAAAAACCTGAAACAGATACGCGCCGCTCTTCGCCGCAGGGTGGGGACCGAAGAGGCGCGGGCCGGCCGCCTTTTTGAAAGGACAATTAAGATTCAGGAACAGTTGGCGCTCGATGATCAAGGCCTCGACCTAGCGGTGGAGGGGACGGAGGTTCTGTTTGATATTCCGGAATTTCAAAAGGATGCCCTCAAACTGAAAAACCTGCTAAAGTTACTTGCTGACAAGAAGCGGCTGCTCGCCATACTGGACCGTTGCATGGATGAAGATGCCAACCAGATAGTGGTCGAAGTCGGTGCAGAGTGCAAATACAACGGCGGTGTTGAGGACTGTGTTTTCGTGGCCCATTCCTGCGGGGGTACGCCGGAAGGATGGGATGGGGCCATCGGCGTGATCGGCCCTACGCGGATGGATTACCCGTACATGTTGGGGTTGTTGGACTATTTCTCGAAATCGCTTAATGGCATCATGATTGGGAGCAGAAAATGAACGGGGAACAGGAACAAAAAGGGCCTGTGGAAGATCAGAAGGCGGCGGACATTGAGCCGAAGCCCGATTCGTCGGCCGACGGCAAAGAGGCATTGGAGGCCGAAGTGGAGAAACTACGTTACGATTTGTTGTTGCAGCGCGCGGATTTTGAAAATACCCGCAAACGACTTGAACGGCAAAAAGAAGAGGATGTGAAGTACGCCGCTATGCCGATGGCCCGCGAACTGGTGACGGTGCTTGATACGCTGGAGATCGCCCTTACCCACGCCACGGCAGACGATCCGATGCGCCAAGGGGTGGGGATGGTGTTTGACAGTTTTCTTAAAACGCTGGAGCAATTCAACGTCCGGAGGATAGATGCGGCGGGGCAGCCTTTCGATCCAAAGCTTCATGAAGCAATGGGGATGTTGGCCGATCCTTCCAAGCCCGACAATGCCGTATTATCGGTACAACGCCCCGGCTACCTGCTTTATGACAGGTTGTTGCGTCCCGCCGGGGTGCTGGTCAATCGTCTTCCGCATCCTTCTGAAGCTCCAGCGCATGCGAGTCCGAAGAAGGAATAATCACAACCATTTCACCCTTAAGGCGGGCACCTTTAATGGACGCCTTGATCTCAGTGGGGATGCCACGCAGAAACTCTTCATGAATTTTCGTCAACTCGCGCGCCACCACGATGAGCCGCTCTGGCATAATCTGTTCCAACTCATCCAGCAGTTTGGCGATACGGTGAGTGCTTTCAAAGAGCACTACCGTTCGCGGTTCTGCCGCGAGGCGGTTCAGCGCATTTAGCCGCCGGCCGCTTTTTATAGGCAAGAATCCTTCAAAGGTGAAAGAGGAGGTATCAAGCCCGCTGCCGCTTAATCCAGCCAGTAGTGCTGAGGCGCCCGGCACCGGTATCACCGTTATGCCGTGGGCTATTGCCCGGCGCACCACCTTAACGGCGGGATCGCTGATGCCGGGGGTGCCAGCGTCCGTGATCAGAGCAACGTTTTTTCCTTCCAGCAGCACATGCAGCAATGTTTCTGCCCGCTGATGCTCCTTTGGCCCGAAGTAACTCACCATCCGCTTGGGTCCGACTCCGTAGTGATCCAGAAGCCGTTTGCTTGTCCGGGTATCCTCCGCGGCGATCACATCAACCGTTTTCAGTATCTCTACGGCACGGTAGGTCATGTCACCAAGATTGCCGATGGGGGTTGCCACAAGATAAAGTGTGCCAAGCAGGTTTGGATTTGAATTCATGTTTCATTATAATACGGTGAATCAAAGGAGTTGTAAAAGGGAATGACACCGGAAGAGAAGCTGTTTTTAAAATATGAAAAAGCCCGTGTTTTCATTGTCGGCTTCACTCCGCCCGAATTCAAACTGTTGAAGGCATACTTTCACGGTAAGCATATCACCGGTATTACCGAAGCACGTGATGCCGATACAGCCTTTGACAAACTGGAGTTGTCCTCATTCCATCTCCTTTTTATAAACGTGGATTCGCATAACAACCACAGCCTTTTGGAGCGGGTGGTCGACACCACCCGGTTCGCCAATACTCCCATTTTTATCTTTTCAAAAACGCCAATGGTGTACCAGTACAGCTATGAAAAACGCAAAGTGAGGGGGGCTTTCTGCCGTTTGCCGGTAAACATTAATGAAATGGAAAAGAGTCTGCTGGCGATATTGAAAGAGGGGAAGATCGAGAGAAGCCAGATCGGCAATCTTGCGGGAATGTTGCAATATTACACGCTGGGCTGCAAAGCGATGGAAGCGGGTAACCTTGCGGATGCTAAGGAAAATCTCCGGAAGGCGTTGAAAGAGGATCCGAAGTTCTTTGACGGCTATCTGAAGATGGCCGAAGTGCTTACGGCGCAGGAGGATTACGATACCGCCCTGCGCGTGTTGGCGAAGGCGAACGAGATACAGCCCAATGACGCCCGCGTTTTCTTCAAAATGGGAATGGTGCAGCTGACAAGAGGGGACAAAGCTTCCGCCATGGACTTTTTCAAGAAGGCGATTGCGCTGGAGCCGCGTAATATCAAGCTCATCATGGATTGCGGCAACGCGTTTCTGGAAAAGAACCACATCGACGAAGCTCTTTATTTTTTCAATATGGCCAAAGATCAATCTCCCGATTTTATTTATGCCTACAACCGTATCGGCATAGCGCTGAGCCGCGCAGGACGCTTCGACGAGGCGGAGGGGAGCTACAATAACGCTCTGAAACTGGATGAGAGCGATCCCGGCATTTATTTCAATCTGGGCATGATGTGGATGCGCCAAGGGAAGAACGATAAAGCGGTGGAAAGGTTCAAGCAGGCGCTAGTGCTTGATTCAGAAATGCAGGAAGCCCGTGAAATGATGGATAAGATCGCCAAGGTCGAACCGCCCTCTCCTGTAAAAAAGTAAAGAACGGCCTTATCCTCATCGCGTTGTTTTGTAGCGGTCAGAACGGGGAATCCCGAATAAAATTACCACCACGATATTTACCGAAAAATCCCTAAATACCCTTGAATATTCAGAATTCACCATATAGACTCAAGCGCATTATGAAAACAGGAAAGATCGCGTTCGTCTTCCCCGGTCAGGGGGCACAGGCTGTTGGAATGGGTAAAGATTTGGCGCTCAACTGCCCGCCTGTGGGTGGCCTTATGGATTCCGCTTCCGCCGCTATTGGTATCGATCTTGGCAAACTATGTTATGAGGGGCCGGAGGACCAGTTGGCTCAGACCCAGAATACCCAGCCAGCGTTATTCACTGTCGGGGCTATGGCCCTGGCCGCCTTCCGTGAACGAAGCAACGTACAGCCCGATTTTGTGGCTGGGCACTCGTTAGGCGAATTTACGGCCCTATACGCCGTGAACGCACTTTCGTTTGAAGATGGGGTTGGTATTGTACGGCGGCGCGGCCTCTATATGAGCGAGGCACGTGGTGGAGGCATGGCGGCGGTGCTGGGGCTGGACGCGGCGGCGATTGAAGACGTTTGCCGCCTCATGAGCGATGGGCCGGGGGCGTTGCAACCGGCCAACTACAACGGCGATGCACAAACGGTGATTGCAGGCCGGAAGGATCTGATAGAAAAGGCGGTTCCCGTTTTGCAGGAGCGTGGCGCCAAAAAGGTGGTTGTGTTAAATGTCAGCGCCGCTTTCCATTCCCCGTTCATGAATGATGCCGCCATCCGGCTTGCTGCCGATCTGGATAAGTTGAAATTCAACAACCCCGTGGTTCCACTGATTAACAATGTTGACGCCAAACCGGTTTCGGCCGCGGCTGAGGCACGCGAGGGGGTGAAAAAGCAGGTGACCGGTGCGGTGCGGTGGACGGGTGTGATGCAGGCGATGCTTGATAATGGGGTACAAACGGTAATAGAATTTGGCATTGGCAAGACCCTAATTGGAATGTTCAAACGGATGGACAAGAGTCTAACCTTGTGCAACGTGGAAGACCTTGCAAGTTTGGAAAAAACGCTGGAGGTGCTCAATCAAAACGCTTAGCGGAAAGGTTGCCCTAGTGACCGGGGCTTCGCGTGGGATTGGTAAGGAAATCGCCCTTACCTTGGCTGAAGCGGGGGCCGATGTTTTCATTACCTATAATTCAACGCCGGCCGATGGTGTTGTGGATGCTATCCGCGCCAATGGGGTAAAAGGGGAGCAGGCGCAGCTGAATGTAGCGGATAGTGCACGTTGTGACGATGTCGTGAAAGAGTGCATCGATAAGCTGGGAGGTTTGGATATCCTGGTGAATAACGCCGGGATCACCAAAGACGGCCTGCTGATGAGGATGAAAGATTCCGATTGGGACGATGTTTTAGACACTAATCTGAAGGGCGCGTTCAACATGACTCGCGCGGTTTCGCGCCCAATGATGAAAAAACGTGCCGGGCGGATTGTTAATATTGGCTCGGTCGTTGGAAGCACCGGGAACGCAGGGCAGGCGAATTATGCCGCCAGTAAAGCGGGGCAAGTGGGACTTACGAAGGCGGTGGCCAAGGAATTGGCCAGCCGCAATATTTTGGTGAACCTTGTCGCTCCAGGATATATAGTTACTGAAATGACGGACGTTTTAAACGACGACGTGAAAACAACGGTGCTGGAATCCATTCCCGTGAAACGGTTTGGATCCACGCGGGACGTTGCGAACGCAGTGGTGTTTCTCGCCTCTGATGCGGCGGGTTATATAACCGGACAGGTGTTGCACGTAAATGGCGGAATGTACATGTAAGGGCCGCGGCCTTTCACTTAACCTACTATTTTGGAGAAGTTGTAATGAAGAAAAAAGCTGTGGGCATGGCAGTGGCCGTATTGCTCGTGATCGGCTTCGCGTTTATGTCCTTTTTTGATTCGAACCTGACGTCTGCGTCGGCAGCGGAAGGGAAAGGAGCCTCCAAAGCGGTTCCGTCGGTTACACCCGCTCCGCCTCCGGCCCCGGTGAAGGAAGCTGTTTATGATCCGAAAAAACTTCCTAAGGTGATTGGGACTGTGGGCGGAGTGGAGATTAGCAAGGAGATATTCGAAAAGGTTCTTGAAAATCTGATAAAACAGATGAAGTCGCATGGCCAGCCGCTTACAGAAGAATGGCTTAAAAATGCCCAGAAACAGGTGGTCGACCGGATGGTGACTGCCGAAGTGCTTTATCAGGAAGCGACAGCCCAGAAAATAAAGGCCGACGATAAAGAAGTTCAGGATCAGATGGACAAAATCGCCAAATCCTTTCCTTCGCCAGAAGAATACAAAAGAGGCTTGAAGGAACAGGGGGTAACTGAGAAAGACTTGAAACGGGATATTGGCAAGAATCTCGCCATTCGCCGTCTGCTTGATGAAAAGGTTACCAATCAAGTGAAGGTGAGTGAGGCTGAAGCCAAGAAGTACTACGACGAAAATACAAAGGACTTTGACCGCCCAGAAATGGTGAAAGCGCGTCATATAATCCTGTTGGTGGACAAGAACGCCGATGATGCCAAGAAAGCCGAAATAAGGAAGAAAATGGAAGGCATCCAGGCGGAGCTCAAGGCCGGGGCGAAATTTGAGGACCTCGCCAAGAAATATTCTCAAGACGGCAGCGCCGAAAATGGCGGCGACCTTGGTTTCTTCCCGAAAGGGGCGATGGTGAAGGAATTTGAAGATGCGGTGTGGAACATGAAGCCGGGTGAGGTAAGCGGTATTGTTACCACTCCGTTTGGTTTGCATCTCATCAAGTTCGAAGAGCGCAAGCCGGCTGGCTCCATCTCGTTTGCCGAGATGAAGAATGACCTGATTCGCGGCCTTGAATCCCAGAAAAAGGGAGAGGCGGTGAAAAAATACATCGAAGACCTCAAGACTAAGGCAAAAATAAAGATCAACCTCTGATCCGGCAATCCGGCGGCGGGCTGTACGGCCCGCCGCCTTTCTTTTTTTCAAAAATACCCGCTATGATTGAACCATGCGTTTAAGCGTTATCATCGTCAATTACAACAGCGGTCCGTATCTGGAACAATGCGTGGCGTCTATGGCCGATAAGTTCGGTCCGCTCGAATATGAAGTCATCATTGTGGATAATGCGAGCACCGACGGAAGCCTGACCGCCGCAACCCGAGCCGACCGCCACACGGCGTTCATCATGAGCGAAACGAACATGGGTTTTGCTGCCGGCTGCAATGCCGGGGCCGATATCGCTGTCGGGGAATTCCTACTTTTTCTCAATCCGGATACGCGTATTCTTTCGGATGGTATCGATGTCTTGTTGGATGCTTTTAAGGCGGATGCGGCGGCGGGCGCCCTTGGCTGCCAAAACCGCCGCCCCGATGGAAGCATCCAAAGTTCAGCGTATGGATTTCCTACGCTTTTTCTCGTATTTGCGTGGGCCTTCCGGCTGCGGGCACTCCTTCATTTGCCGGGCATCAAGAGGCTGCTAACTCCGTTGCTTAGAGGGCGATTCGGGCAGTTTGATCCGCACAGCCATCCAAAGCCGGTGGATTATGTAACTGGAGCGTTCTTGCTGGTGAAGCGTCTAACGTGGTATAAAACGGGACCGTTTGATCAGCGGTTCTTTCTCTTCTGCGAAGAGATCGACTGGTGTTTACGCTGCAAACGGGCCGGGTTTAACGTGGTGTTTGATCCATCGTTCGAGATCGAGCATTATGTTGGCTATAGCTCGAAAAAGGAAAAACCGCGGGTGCTTCTGGAAAAATTCATGAGTTACCGCCGGTATTTTGAAAAACACCATCCAGGCACCAAAAGCCTCATCCTGAATGTGATATTCGCGGTGGCTGTGCGCTTTTGGGCACTTTATTATAAGATGATCGGAGATAGGGAATACGCCAATGCCTACAAAGGAATTAAAAGCCGGCTTGAATTTGACGAAGGCTGAGAAGTACGAGAAGCTATGCGACATCTTTAATCGGATGGGAAGCGCCGTTATTGCGTATTCCGGCGGAGTGGACAGCTCATTTCTGGTTGCCGCCGCGTGGGACGCATTAAAAGATCGTGGCGGCAAGGTGCTTGCCGTCACTGCCCGTAGCAGCACTTATCCGGAGAATGAGTTTCTGCAAGCGCTTGATATCATCCAAAAGATAGGCGCACCGCACCGGGCGATCGTCAGTGAGGAATTGGACATCCCCGGCTATGCTGACAATCCACCGGATCGTTGTTTTTTCTGCAAGGGGGAGCTGTTCGGCATTCTGTCAAAAATAGCTAAAGATGAGGGATATGCTTTTGTTTGCGACGGCGCGAACATGGATGATCT
The DNA here is from genome assembly GCA_021815535.1 of bacterium. Taxonomy (GTDB): domain Bacteria; phylum Nitrospinota_A; class UBA7883; order JACRGQ01; family JACRGQ01; genus JACRGQ01. The sequence continues at coordinate 6,529 of JAKAGL010000010.1, read as the reverse complement.
TGGAGATTACCGTCCGGGACGCAAGGCCGCGGCGGAACAGGGTGTCCGCTCACCGCTCATCGAGGCGGGTTTTTCCAAAGAGGATATCCGCCATCACGCGCAACGGCTTGGTTTGCCAAACTGGGACAAGCCTGCCGCGGCATGCCTGGCCAGCCGTTTCCCCTATGGAGTGAAGATCACCGCCGAGAAGTTATCCCGCGTGGAGCAGGCCGAGAATATTTTGAAAAAGGCGGGATACCGGCAACTCCGCGTGCGCGATCACAACGGCATCGCGCGGATCGAGATCGCTCAAAGCGAACTGGCCACGTTCATGGCCGATCCGCGATACGCCGGGTTGGCGGCGTCCATCAAGGCGCTTGGGTTCACTTATGTGACCCTCGATCTGGAAGGCTACCGCACTGGATCGCTGAACATTTTTAAAACAGAATAAAAAGTATATGTATAATATGCAGTATGGGTGAGATGGATGAAGGACTTAAAAAATATCGGGATGACCTCTATGAAGTACAAAGCAAATCTCAAAACGATTACGATAAGCTATTATTTGCAGTGTCAAGCGGGGCGTTAGGTACCTCATTTATTTTCGTAAAAGATTTCTTGGGTGACAATATCGTCCTTTCTTGGTGCTTGTTTGGCGCTTGGATATTTTGGGGGCTTGCTATCATTTTTAATCTTTACTCATACTACTCAAGTGCACAAGCTCACGCAAAGGCCATTAAGCAGGTAGATGATAAGAAGATATATGCGGAAGTTCCCGGAGGTTGTTTTCAAACGATGACCACAGTTTTAAATGGACTAGGTGGAATCTGTTTTCTGGTTGGTGTAGTATTAATAGCGATATTTGTTAAATATAATCTAGAGGGGAAATATATGGCAAGAGAACAGGGGCCTAAGCCAATACAGGAAGGGCAAAATGTAAAGCCACCTCAACCTGAGACCAAGGGGGCAAATGTTAAGGCACCCCCTATAATTCTGCCAAAGAAAAATACATAAAGAGAAGGAGATTATGGGAAATGACAAGTAAAAAGACCCCACCAACAATAGTTCAAAAAGGCGCATCGGTAAAAACGCCTCACCCAATCGCAGAAACAGGTCAGGGCGTGAAGCCACCCCCCAAAACACCCGGTAAATAACGATTACCTGAAGATGCTGGAAGTTGCTTTTGGCGGAAATATGCCGCTAATGAAAATGGAAGAAGGGCAAGATGTAAAAAAGCCGCATCCAAAGGTAAAGAAAAGGAAGAGTAAAAAATCCCTACCAAGGGAAAATAATTTGCTACGGGGAAGAAATTAGAAAAACGGTTCGCTTGTGGTTCCGTGTGGTACTTCGGGTTGATTTACCGCACCGTGGGGACGATGGCCGGCAATGGCTTCCAGGATGTTTTGGGCGGCATCCAGCGTGATGTTCCGGCGCACGTCGTCTACAGCGCTGCCGATGTGCGGAGTGAAAACGGTGTGCAGGTGGTTTTTTACCAATGCTGGATGGATGTTTTCCGGGTGATCTGAAAACATGTCGTCTTCCATGGCAAATACATCCGCCGCGTAACCGGAGAGCCGTCCTTCCTCCAGTGTCTTTACAACGGCCGCTTCATCCACCACGCTGCCGCGGGCCATGTTGACAAGATAGGCGTGTTTTTTCATTTTCCATATCGTATCCGCGTTGATGATCCCTCGGGTTTCCGGCAGAAGGGGAAGCGAAAGGATGACAAAATCGCTCGAGGCAAGCAAGTCATCCTGCGATTTGCGGAGGACCTTCAGCGCGTATTCTCGGTCTTTCGATAGAGGATTTGGATCAGCGTAGAGCAACTTCATGTCAAAGCCCTCCAGACGTTTTGCGATGGCTTGGCCCAGCGCTCCCATACCCAGGATGCCGAGGGTTTTACCCGAAAGACCGGTACCATAGTGGTCGGCGCGCCATCCATTGAACTTGCCGGAACGGATGAACCTATCCCCTTCAGGAAGCATCCGGGTGACGCTGATCAAAAGACCAATGGCCAATTCGGCCGCGGGAGTGTGACGCATATCCGGCACAGTGGTGTACCAGATACCTCGTTTCGTGCAGGCATCCATATCCACGTTTTTCGGCCGAATGGTGGTCGCGGCGGCAATGCGCAGCGTTGAGGCGGCGGCGATCATTTCTCCATCCATCAGGTCTTTGCCGAAAAGCATCACCGCATCGGCGGTTCTTATTTCTTTTAAAAGCGTATGACGCGGCATCGCCTCGCGGCTGCGATTGTAGATCAACTCGCATTGCGCGCCTAGATAGTCGATTACTTCACTATGCACCCAATGGGTAATAACTACACGTGGTTTAGTCATGGGTGGCTCCTCTTGGAAACTGGGATTGATTATAATAAAAATCGCTATGAAAAGGAAATTTCCTTATAAGGTATTATAAAAACAATAAGTGATAGCATATAATAAATACCATGAAATCGGGATGGGGCAATGCCTAATGGCTAAGATAATGATCGTTGACGATGATCCCAACATAGGGTTATTGGTCGAGATGACGTTGCGTAAAAAAGGCAACTTCGATATTGTGAACTGTTCCAGCGGAGAAATGGCTTTGGAGCGTTTGGCCAAGGAACAGCCTGATTTGATTTTACTTGATATCATGATGCCCGGTATCGATGGCTATGAGGTATGCCGAATAATAAAAGGAACTGCCGAAACCAAATTTATCTCGGTCATTATGCTTTCGGCCAGGCGTGAAATGGTGGATAAGATCAAAGGCATGGATTTGGGAGCCGATGATTATATCGTTAAGCCGTTCGATCCGGATGAACTGCTGAGCAGAGTAAAGGCCCGGCTCCGCATCCGGGAACTTGAGAAAGACCTTTTGGATGCTAAACAGCTTCAAACCGTCCTGGCCATGACCGTTACCTTGCAGCACGAGATCAATAATCCGCTTGCCGGTATTATCGGCAATGCCGATATGCTTAAAGATTGGCAGAAAATGGATGCCAAAGATGTCTTTGATTGCATACAGGCGGTGAATACCCAAGCCCGCCGCATCCGTGATCTTATCGCCAAACTTAGTTCGGTCACCAAAGTTGTAGAATCCACATATATCGGCTCTACCAAGATGATCGATTTGGATCGTTCAAGTCCGCCATCTGAAAAAATCGGTTAAACCCGTAGTATATTCTGTTCTTCCAATTACCTGACATATTTGTTAAGGTATAGGAGTTGTCCCTCGCGGCTAATGGGGGACTTAGGTATAATTACCGGCAGTTTAGTTCCTTATGTGTTGGTTGTTTTGTCGGCTACCCGTTTGGATTATCAGTAGTAAACGGATAGGGAGCTTCAACTAAGAACTTTAGGCCAAGGAGAGCAACATGAGCGAAACATATCAAATTTGCGATTGCCGCAGGGTGACAAATACCCAGATAGAAGAAGCGGTAAAGAATGGCGCCGACTCCTTCGATAAGCTGCAGGCCGTCACCCATGTGGGTACCGGTTGCGGCGGCTGCATCATGGATGCGATCAGGGTGTTCAAAGAAGCGAGGGCAAAATACCTTGTCTGATCTGTTTCTGGATGAACCTTCGGTTCTAAAAGTCAACCTTTTGGGGCATCCCGTCTTGCGCAAACGTGCCGAACCGGTGACGCTTAAGGAACTGAAGGATCCGCGTTTTAAACATTTTATTGAGTCGATGATTGAAACAATGCGGGAATACAACGGTGCGGGTCTTGCCCCCCACCAAGTAGGCATCTCACGTCAGGTGGCAGTGATTGAAGCCCAAGAGAATTCCCGTTTTCCAGGCAAAGAGAATATTCCCTTGACCGTGCTGATTAATCCGGAAATTATGGATTTTTCAAAAGACGTTGAAGAGGGCTGGGAAGGGTGCCTGAGCGTACGGGAGCTTTGGGGCAAGGTAAAGCGCTCTACCGGCATAACGCTGAAGGCATTATCTATAGAAGGGAAAGAAATTACCATTAAGGCAGAGGGGTTTCAGGCCGTGGTATTCCAGCATGAGATCGACCATCTTTACGGAAAACTGTTTATCGACCGGATGGAGGGGTTTGAGACGTTGAGTTTTACACAAGAGTACCGCCGTTACTGGCAGGAAGACTGATATCTACGGTGTTTCACCTATGATCGCATGTGCTCCCTCGTGTTAAATAATATGTGTTTTGGAATTATAAAATTGCAAGTGTCGGAGCAGACCGCAAACGAATTAGTAGTGCGCGGCCCATGTTTGGCTACTTTGCTCGGGGAATGAGAACCCTAAATTATCATCGGAGGTCGGTGTGAAGAACCTGTTCCTCGGGATAGACATTGGATCCATCAGTGTCAAAGCGATCTTGCTTGATGAGAAGCATAATGTTCATGCCAACATATACCGGCGCATGTTCGGCAAGCCGTTGCCCGTTCTGGCTGAGATTCTAAAGGAGCTTCGCGCCCGCCATCCCGGCGTTGTCATTCAAGCATGCGGCGCTACTGGTACCGGCGGCGAACTGGCAGCATCGCTTATCGGCGGCGTGTTTTACAACGAGGTGGTGGCCCAAAGCCGCGCTATTGGCCATCTGCACCCGGAAGTGCGCACGGTCATAGAAATGGGCGGGCAGGATTCCAAGTTGATGATCATGAAGGCGGATCCCGTCCGCGGGGCCGTGCTTGAGGATTTTGCGATGAACACCGTCTGCGCCGCTGGAACCGGCAGCTTTCTCGATCAGCAGGCTACAAGGCTCGGTTGTCCAATCGACAAGGAGTTCGGCGAATTGGCCCTGAGATCCAAAAACCCGGCGCGCGTGGCCGGGCGTTGCTCTGTTTTTGCCAAATCGGACATGATCCATCTACAGCAGATCGGTACGCCGAAAATCGATATTATCGCGGGCCTTTGCCACGCCGTCGCGCGCAGTTTTAAAAGCAACATCGCGCGGGGAAAAAAGATGGAAGCCCCGATAGCTTTCGTGGGGGGGGTAGCCTCGAATATCGGTGTGGTGAAAGCGTTTGAAAGCGAATTGGAACTTGCTGACGGTGCATTGATCATTCCGGAATTGCACAACGTCACCGGCGCTTTTGGTGCTGCCCTTAGCGCTATGGACCCTGGCCAACGCGTGGATTTCCTGTGGGAAGAACCGGTGGAGGAATATCTTCGCGTGCGGCAGGCGGTGGAAGGCGCGATGGATCCGCTTCATGACGGCAACGGATATGGCTACGACATTGGTATCCATCCTGTTCAGCCAGGTGCGGCGGTTTACATCGGCATAGATATCGGTTCTCTTTCCACCAATGTGGTGGCGATCGACGAACAGTTCCGCGTCGTGGCCCGCCGCTATCTCCGTACTTCCGGCCAGCCTATCCAGATGGTGACGCAGGGGTTGCTGGAGATAGGCGAAGAAATCGCCGATAAAGTCGTTGTCAAAGGTGTAGGCACTACCGGTTCAGGACGCTACATGATAGGCGATTTCGCCGGGGCGGATGCGGTGCGCAATGAGATCACTGCCCAAGCTACGGCGGCCGTGCATTTTGTGCCGGATGTGGAGAGCATATTCGAAATCGGCGGGCAGGATAGCAAATACATAGCTATAAAAGATGGTGCGGTGGTTGATTTTGAGATGAACAAGGTTTGTGCTGCTGGCACCGGCAGTTTTATCGAAGAGCAGGCTGAGCGCCTGGGCCTCGATATCAAAAAAGATTTTTCCGATGCCGCTTTCTCGGCCCCGCGTCCGGGAAAATTCGGCGAGCGGTGCACGGTTTTCATAGAATCAGATCTGGTGGCCAATCAGCAAAAGGGTTCGCCGGCGGCCGATCTGGCGGCAGGCTTGGCGTATTCCATTGTAAGAAATTATTTGAGCGTGGTGGGGGACCGTATCATCGGTTCCAGAGTGCTGTTTCAGGGCGGAGTGGCCTGGAACCGCGCCGTGGTAGCCGCTTTTGGCGTGGTCACGGGCAAAAAGATAAAAGTGCCGCCCCACCATGATTGCACCGGGGCGGTAGGTGCCGCCATCATCGCCGCGCGGTATATGCGTAATCGGCCCGATATGAAGACCCGTTTCAAGGGATTCGATCTGCGCGGGCGCGGCTACAAAGTGACGAGTTTCGAGTGCAAGGCGTGCGAAAACGTTTGTGATGTTTCCCGCGTGAAGTTTGTCGACGAGCCGGCCCATTACTATGGCGCGCGGTGTGAGCTGTTTGAAAAAGATTCCAAGAAAGCAGACAACGGCCTCCCCGATCTTTTTGCGGAACGTGACAAGCTTTGCTTTGGCGCTTACCTCGAAAAGAGAAAACCGGCGGGGGATGGCCGCTTGGCGATCGGTGTGCCGCGCGTTCTTACCATGTATGAATCCTTCCCGTTTTGGCGCGCTTTTTTTGAGGAACTGGGAGCGGATATTATTCTGTCAGGTAAAACGAATCAGCAGATTGTCCACGACGCGGTGGAGCATATAACCGCTGAGACCTGTTTTCCTATAAAGATCATCCACGGACACGTGGTTGATCTGATAAACAGAGGGGCCAACGTTATCTTTATGCCAAGCATCCTCACCATGAGCCCAAAAGGTAGCAGCAAGTTCAAGAGCA
>JAKAGL010000193.1 GCA_021815535.1 bacterium | reverse complement strand
CTTTCTCGACCGGGAAAGGAGGCCGGTTCTTCGGCTCACCGCGCAACCCTTCGCACGAGCTGATAAGTGCGCTTTCCTCACCGCAAATATAGGCTCCGGCCCCTAGCTGTATCCTGATGTCGAAATCAAAGCCCTTTTTTCCGAGGATCGCGGATCCCAATAGGCCTGATTTCCGACGCTGATCCAAAACAATCTCAAGAAAAGGACGGAGATAGGCGTATTCCGCGCGTAAATATAAAATGCCACTGCCGCTCCCAATCGCGTAAGCGGCGATAGTCATACCCTCAAATATAAGATGTGCGCGTTCGGTCAAAAGTACACGATCCTTGAAAGTTCCCGGCTCCCCCTCATCCGCATTACATATGACAAACCTCTGGCCTGCTTGGGTCTTTTGGGCCAGCCGCCATTTTTCGCCTGTGGAAAAACCGGCCCCACCCCGCCCCCGCAAGCCGGATTCAACGATTTCCTGTATGACCTCAAGCGGTGTTTTGGATAGCGCTTTCTTCAGCCCGGCCTCGGCTTTAATCCCGTCGGCCAGTATCACCTCGCCTTTCAACCGGATATTATTTTGAACCATGGCGTTTACGAGATGATGACCGTTATTGCCATCCCCCCTTGCCGTTACCAGCTTTGAAGCATCCGGATTTGCCTTCAATTGCCGGGCGGCGTCCCTGGCGGAATCCGGCGTTAACGAGGTCAACACAACCTCATTAACCAGAGCGGCCGGCGCCTGATCGCTCATGCCAATACAAGGGGTATATTCCAGCGAGAACTTTCGGTCCGGAGAGGTCTGGCCGATGCCGATGCCCAATTCTTGAGCGAATATTGCGGCGATACCTCCGGCCCCAGCGTGGCGGTCAACAATATCATCGCACAGGCGAATAACGGTCTTGCCCTTCGGCGTCTGAGAAAAAAACGAATAGAAAGAAACGATCCCCTCAACATGAACGCGGCTGGTATTGGTCATGGCGGCGATTCTTTCCATCGCCTCCTCGCTAATGTATCCCTGTGATCTTTGAATTTCCCACAGAATATCGATAATTCGGCCCGGATCGTTACCATGCCTGGAGCATGACTGGGTTATCAGTGAATCAATACCTGAATTCATATTGCCACCCATCGGTTCACAAATCTGATTTATCTCAGATGCCACCCGTATAGCAACCGGTCTTTATAAAATTATGATACGTTCCTTGACAAATTTAGTCAAATTAAAAGTCTGCCTTATTAACAGGACCTCAATCAAAGACACGGATATTTTCCATGGTGAGGTGGATCATAAATGAAAGTTGAACAGCAGAGCTTATCTTGAACCGGCAATCAGCCGCCAAATCCTATATGGGAACGCAGGCGGTCTATCGTCCTGATGCGCCGGACGAACCCTGTGCAATCTGGTTAGTGATCCGATCCTTTTCAGACAAATGCCTGAACGCTTCAATTTGCGCCGGCGTCAGGATCGCTTCCACGCGGCTTTTGGTCTCTTCAAGGATTTCCTGTATTTCGGGAGAGAGATCCTCTCGAACTGCGACAACCTCTTCGTGCGATTGACTTAATATATCCCGCAACTTGTTCACTTGATCAGCGCTGAGGCCCAGATTTTTATTCAGCCGACGCACGATCACTTCCTGGAAAACTTCGGGGTTTCCCCGCATCAGACCTTCCAGCCGCTCTTTATACATGCGGCCCGCGGCAATCCATCCTGCTGCGGCTCCGACCAGGAAAATAACCAGGATTCCGGCAATCCCTTTCAGTTTTATATTCACACTCAGTCGCCAGTAATATAATGAACCATTTGGACCTCTTCATGCCCGGAACCAAGAGCGGTGAAGTGAAGGTTTGCCGGAGGTGTGGCTATGGCATACATCCATCCTCCCAAGGCAAGAAGCAGCGCCAAGAACATCGGGGCAAGCCTCCAAGCAATGAAAAATACCGCCGGCTCTTCAGCCCGCTGGCGCAAAATCGCCATTGTCCTTCCCTCAAAACCAAGCAGGCGTTCGGTATGCACCGGCCGTTTACGTAACGAATGCAGCAACTGGTCCAGCTTAGTGTCATCCATGATCCAGCTCCTTCTCCAACAACTCTTTAAGAGCCTTGCGCGCGCGATGAGCCCGCACCTTTACATTTCCCTCGCTGATATCCATAATGTATGCCGTTTCTTTAACGCTTTTTTCTTCCAGTTCCAGAAGGGTCAGAACCATGCGGTCATCGGGGCGTAACCGTTCCAAAGCGCGGGCCAATGCCGCCAATTCCTCCGGCTCGGTTCCATGCGTCTCGGTTTGCGCTTCCAGCGCCCACTCATGCAGATCGATGGGAACTTCCACCCTTCGCTGTTTCCTCTTCCTTAAATAATCGTAACAAGTATTGGTGGCAATCCTCGCCAGCCAGTGTCCAAACGGCGCTTCACCCCGATAGCTTGCCAGCTTCTCGTAAGCCTTTACGAAAACCTCCTGGGCTATTTCCTCAAGCTCCAGCGGATCCCGTGCTATCCGCGCCGCCATATAAAATATCTTCTGCTTATGGCGGCGTATCAATTCCTCATATGCCGCGCCATTTCCCGCCCGAACCTGCTCTATGAGCTGTTCGTCTGGGATACCCGCCTCGGCGGAATCCATTTCCTAAACCCCCGCTATCCGCCGCACTACCGGGGTTGCCCGCTTTCCTTTTTATGAACCGCCGAACGCCCTTTTTTAAATTTCGCCGTCTGCTCAGGCGTCAGCAGACCTGCCACTTCTTTCAATATCCTATTTCTTTCTATCGACAGTTCGGCTTCAATCCGGCCGATTTCCGCCGCAAGGCTGGAGATGGCATCTTCGGTCGCGCTGGTATCATCGATCAATATCCGCATTTGGCGGCGCTTTTCAACATACCTGCCACTTGCATCAGCCAAGACCGGATCGTGTGCCAGGAAAATTGCCCGTATTTTCTCCTTCTGATCCTTATTTAGACCAACGCGCGCCAGGCGTCCGCTAAAAAATAATGCCGCCGTAGGCTCTTTATGACGGTGTCCCGCAATCGGCGGTTTTGCTTCTCCAGCGCCTTCTTGGGCCCATGCGTTACGCCGTTCCAAGCCACCCATTACTGTTAAGGTCAAACCGAATACGAAAAGGGCAAAAACAGTAAGCCGCATAATGCAATATCCCTTTCATTTTAGACGTATGATCAATATTAAAGGTTACGCTGGGATAAATATCAAATAAGAAATTATCAAAAAAAAAGCGGACGTCTTTGCCGTACCCGTAAAGATACGTAAAGAAACGTCCGCTTTAGCTAACGAGATAAGCGGGTGCTTATTTGCCTTTGGCTGCCGGAGCCGCTGCCGGAGCCGCTGCCGGAGCCGGAGCTGCCGCTTCTGCGGGCTTTGCTTCTTCAGCCTTTTTCTCCTCAGCCTTTTTCTCAACTTTGGCTGCGTGTTTTTTGTGTTTCTTTTCGCCGGCGAAAGCGGAACCGCTGGCAATGATCATCGTAACAACCATCATGGCGACAAGGGACTTTGAGAAAGTGTTCATGTGCAAGTATCCTCCTAAATTGTTTACAGTTCAGACCGTTGACCAATAGACGGACGCCATGTCAAAAGGTTACATCAGAAGATACTTTTTAACTTATAGGTGAATACCCATTGTTAATTATGGACTTACGCGTTTCATCTGAGTTCTTGTAGCCGTTTAAGCGCCTGTTTTTTTGCTTCCAGCGTATTTTTGACCCTGAATTCTGAAAGGTTATTCTGCGCGGCATTAAGCAGAATCCGGTCAAATGATCTTATTATGGCACTTAACATCTCGGAGGATTTTATCTTTCCTATCTTGTCTGAACCGGTGATCGGGTCGTCAAGATCGATACCGGCCAACTCCTTCACCTTCGCTTTTTCGTCGTCATATGAAAACGCGCCGGTGTAATCGGGATGAATGATTACCACCCGTTGCCCGGTCTCGCGCAACAGCTTTTCTTGATTGGCGATAACCAAAGCAAGACTATCGATCACCTTGTCAGATTCGCTTTTTCCCGGTGTCTGTTGCGCGGCTGATCCAGATGCGGCATGCAAACCGCCCATTTGCGCCATTACAGCGGTACGAGCCAATAAATATAATTCCGAACCCAGATTAAAGAAAAATGGAAATAAGAACATGGCCAGCAACAGTTTCCACATGCTAATACCATTGCCGTATGCGATTGCCACTGGCTTCGTTTTCGCCGGCGTAACGGATTCCGCAACGGATCCATCCCGTTTTGCCTCCTCTGTCGCTTTTGAAGGAACTGTTTCCTTCGGCGCGATAGACTCGGCCAGAATGTCACCCCCTTTTTCCAGCGGAATGGAAAATGGCGAATTGCCCCCGGCAACCCGGGCTGTTTCCTGAACTGGACGCCGCGGCGTTTCGTTCTTATCTGCCATCAGCAATAACTCCCTCAAACGGATACTTTTTCATGGGCCGGGTATCAACTGCGATCAACCCCTGCCTTCCAACTGTGCCGACTACCACTTGACTGGCAAATGCGGCATCCGGAGAGATATCCAATTCCACGCTTTTTTCCAGCCGCTTACCTATAGCCGATTGTCCGCGTCCCATAAGGCAGGGAACGGCTGAAACTCTCAAAATATGGGTTCCAGCGCTAATTACATCTTCATAATATACCCCACCGGCTTCACTTTGAAGCTGTTTGCCATCCAACGTCATCTCAATATTTCCCATAACAATCCTGCCACCCGGGACACCTTCGATGTAACGACGGTATTCCTGGTCCACATATTCCTCCAAGGGCAATAAAAAAAGGTTATCCACCCTTCGTCCCGAAAGCGCCATTCCTTCATCAAGCGTTACCCTAAGAAATGAATGACGGATTGGACGGAATGCCACTAATAGCTCATCCGGAAACCCACTGACTGAATTAAATTCTGACGCAGAAACCGAATAAGATGAAGTGAGAGTTTTTCTGTCATGGCCCATGTCATACGCTGTAACGGTAAAAATAAAAGGAGACGAGCCGTTGTGCGCGGGGTTGTTCAAA
>JAKAGL010000192.1 GCA_021815535.1 bacterium | reverse complement strand
CGAGAGTACCATTGACTTGCCCGCGCCCGTTTCGCCGGTAAGGATATTGAGTCCCTCACCAAATTCCACTGACAGGCTGGTAATGATGCCGATATTTTTTATGGTGAGCGCCTTAAGCACCGGCGGGGATATCCTTTTCAGTTTTCACGTTGTTGCGCCCGCATTTCTTGGCGAGATACATGGCGGCGTCGCCCCGGGCGATCACGTCTTTGGTTCCCTCGCCTTTCTGTATCGAGGCGATTCCGATGGATATAGTTACATCGATATCCCTGCCGCGCACGGTGAAGGCGATTTCCTCGATTGCCAGGCGGATTTTTTCCGCCGTAACCGTGGCCGCGTCCAATGCCCCGGAGAATATTACCGCAAATTCTTCACCGCCATAGCGGCAGGGAATGGCGGTTGAGGGGCAGGCCCCCTGTATTTCTTTAGCAACATGCTTGAGAAGTTTATCGCCGATAAGATGCCCGCATTCATCATTAAATTTTTTGAAGTGGTCAATATCAAGTATCAAAAGGCAGAATGGCCGTCCCTGCCGTGCCAGTTCAATGGTTTCCGTCATTTTCTCGTCAAACGCCCGGCGGTTGGCCAGCGTTGTGAGATTATCGGTTCGAGCTTCAAGCCGTGCGTTAACAAGTTCGGCATTCAGCACTTCCAGCTCTTCACCGCCGTTTTCCAGCTTTTTATGGACAACATATGACTGATTCGCGGTCTCGCGGGTATCACGTAGCACGTTTTTAAGGATGTTTTGCATATCCTCCAGCCGCTTGGCCTTTTCCATGTCGTCCATGTAAGTTTTAAGTTTATCGCCATAGCCGCTGGTATTTTCGGCAGAACCCAGAATGTCCTTCATGATGTTGATGAGCAGTTCACTGGCTTTGCGGCTGACGCTATCGGCTGTTTCCATCTCTATTTTGAGTTTTTGTGTGTCTTCCTCAACCAGGTCGCGCACAAAAAACTTATTGTACAGCTTGTCACTTACTTCCGACGTGAACACAACGTCAGATGCCAGCATTTCATCCAGCGTTTTCTTGATTTCTTCTTTACGGCCGAGGAAATACTCAAACCAGATGCGGTAGTTCTCTGGCGTGATCGGTATTCCCTTGCGGGAAAGGAAGGGCAGCAATTGCCGGACTACTTCTTTCGTCGTCGTGTTATCGAGCGCTTCTGTCATGATTCGCCGCGGCCCCTCCCCAGCCTAGTTTACTGCGTAATGTATCGAAATGAGTCCGCTCCGGAACTTTGATTACCCGGGTTGTATTAGTCGAGCGTGACACGGTGATATGATCCTGTTTACCCACGTCGATCGCTATGTGTCCGTCGAGCGTCGCGACGACCACCTCCTGTTGAGAGCTGATCTCGATTTCGATGACATAATTGTGCGGTACTACGATGGGCCGGTTTGTTAAGGTATGCGGGGAAATTGGGCAAATCAGAATCGCCTCGATGGTTGGGTAGAGTATTGGCCCGCCAGCTGAAAGGGCATAGGCGGTGGAGCCGGTAGGGGTTGAGATAATGAGGCCATCAGCCCGGTAATCGGTGACATGCTGGCCATTGACCGATACGGTAAGTCCTACCATTCTGGCTGCGTAACCGCCGCTGAAAACGATCTCATTAAGAGCCACCTCCCGGCGGATTCCCCTGCTGTTCTCGATGGTAAGGTCCAGCATCATGCGTTCTTCGAAATCATATTGTCCTTGGTACATTTCGTCCAGCGCCGTGTCGAGCTCTTCCAGCGCCACTTCTGTCATGAAACCAAGACTTCCCAAATTCACTCCCAGCAAGGGAATGTTGTATGCGGTAGCCATCCGTGCGGCACCCAGAAAGGTGCCATCCCCTCCCAGTATGAGGAGCGCATCGATGGAGGCCAGCAGTTCGGGATGTTCCATTCCCAGGCTCTTAAACTCCACGGTCTCGCCAGCCGTGGGACGATCCAACACTATTTCAACTCCCCGGCGTTTTCCCCATTCGATCACCTTGATGATAGCTTGGTGCGCAAGGGCGCTGTGCGGTTTCGTAACCACGCCGATCCGTTTCATATTTATCTTTGACATCGCCGGCCTATTATCCCACTACTCGTCCAATAAGGAAATGACCCAATCAGCCCACGGCCTGAGGTCTTCAAAGAGCGGAAGATTACGGCGGACATAGGCTATAGTATCCGAAACGAAGCGGAGGTAGAATTCGTTTCCTTTCTTCGAGGACTGGAAGCCAAAAGTTCCAAGGGCTTTGAGGTTGCGTTGAAGCGCCACCCGCAGAAACATCCAGTAAAAAGCCCTTCTGTCCGCCGCAGTGTTGGTGGCACGGTCGAGTGCGTCGACATAGTGGTGGAAAAGGTCGTCGCGGAAGGCGTCACCCAGTCTCACATAACTGTCGAAAAGAAGTGACGCCAGATCGTATTGAAGCGGCCCCATCCGGGCATCCTGGAAGTCGAGAACGATATAACCTTCATGATCCATCAGCAGGTTGCGGGAGTGGTAATCGCGATGGGTGAACCAGAGCGGTTCCTTGAGAATGGGGGTTATCAGTACGGTGAAGAACTCGCGCAACTTTGCCAACACGGTTTCAGAAAGTGTTTTTTTGCGTAACCCGCCCAGAAAATGTTCGGCGAAAAAATCCAGTTCCCACAGATATTTCTCGGCGTCAAATTTGCGCTTGGCGGCGGGATTTTTGGGGGTGAGCCGTGTGGTCCCCTTGACCTGAATGATCGCCAAAAGGTCGAGTGCCGACTGGTAGGCTTCTAACACCTCTTCGCATGATGCGTTTCTTGCGTGATGCTCCAAAAGCCTGTCGCCGCAGTCTTCAATGTAAAGTTTTCCCTGTTCCGGTTCCATCAAATACAGGTGCGGAACGCGCACACCGCATTCGGCAAAGTAGGAGCGCAGTACCAGCCAGTCGTCCGTGACCGGGTTGAATGGATGGTGAACGTTCATCAGTACCGCGCTCTCGGGGGAATACCCCTCCATCCAGACGCGGAAATATTCGCGCCCTGACGCGTCCCCCGCCAATTTAGTTAATGGTGCGCGCCGCACCCGTTCTTTAAATAATTCGCTATCCATTTTGAGTACATTCATTGTAATAAATTGGCGATGGTATCGGCGGTTTTCTTTAAGGCGCCGCTATTTTGGATCAATAGTTCACGTCCGCGTATCCCTATTTTACGGGCTTCGGCAGGGTCCCTCAACCAACGGCCAAGTGCGTCTTTAAGCGCGTCTCCAGTCATGACGTTGGCGGCCGCCGCGGCGTTTAGGAAAAGGAGGGAAATTTCGCGGAAATTTTCCATATGTGGACCGAAGATGACCGGTACTTCCCATCCGGCCGGTTCCAACGGGTTCTGGCCGCCGTGGGGGATAAAGCTTCCTCCCATGACGGCGGCTGCCGCGCCGCCATAGAGACGGGCTAATTCACCGATAGTGTCGAGGATGAGAAGATCGCCGCCTGTTTCCATCGAGGTTCTGAGCCGGGGGGTGAAGCCTGCTTCGCGGCAGAGTGCCGCCACTTTTTGCGCACGTTCAATGTGGCGCGGCACAATAATGGGAAAGAAGGATAATCCTTCTGAGATCAGCCCTTTTATCACGCCGCAAAAAATGTTTTCTTCTCCCGGGTGGGTGCTGGCGAATACAACGGCAGGAATGCCGTCCGGAAGTCCGAATTCGGCGGCGATAGCTTTTTTTTCCGAAAGGTTTGGCAAGGGACGGTCAAATTTTATATTGCCGCCAACCCGCACCGTTTTTGGAAGGGCGCCAAGAGTAGTGATCCGTTCGGCATCGGCGGCGGATTGCATCAGCAAAAGGTCAAAATCTCTCAACGCCGGTGCAAGAAACCATTTTATCCACCCGTAGTTGCCAAAGGAGCGGTCGGAAATTCGTCCGTTAATCATCACGGTTTTTGTACCCCTGCAGCGGGCGTGGTGCATAAAATTGGGCCATATCTCCGTTTCCATGAAAATTACGGAGGCGGGAGCGAAGAGGGCGAGGGCGCGATCCACCGAGAACGGGAAATCAAACGGGAAGTAAATGCACAACGCCTTTCCGGCAAGGCGGCTTTGGGCTACCTTCATCCCGGTTTGGGTACTGACGGAAAAGATAATGGGGCGTTGTTGGCTTTCTGCCAGCAATTCCACCAACGGTACGGCGGCATTGGTTTCGCCGACCGAGACAGCGTGTATCCAGATGCCGCCGGTGGGCGGATTTTCGAGACGGTATGCGCCTAATTTTTGCCAGAGGCTATCTGTGGTCTCTTTGCCGATTGCCAGACGCCAGAAGAGGAAAGGGATGATGACCAGCGCCGCCAGCAGAAGCGCGAAATTGTAGATTATCATTGTGAAAAAATGTCGGCTTCCGCGGTAACCCGCGCCAATGCCGCCTCCAGCTCAACCCGTTTTTGCTCTATCCCTTCTTTCGTGACGTCTTTTGGAACTTCAATCGGGTCGCCGTACACGACATTTATGCG
The DNA here is from genome assembly GCA_021815535.1 of bacterium. Lineage (GTDB taxonomy): Bacteria > Nitrospinota_A > UBA7883 > JACRGQ01 > JACRGQ01 > JACRGQ01. Next base: position 553 of record JAKAGL010000192.1, on the reverse strand, counting down.
GGAGAAAGGGATGGGAAAGATGGTCTTGTCCCATGAGTTGATATTCCTCTTCCACTTCGCCCCCCACGCCAGCGGTACGATCTTAAGACCGGTGAGCTTGGCAAGGTAGACTGCGCCTGGCTGGGCAATGAGTGCGGGGCCGCGGCTGCCATCGGCGATCATGGCGGCGGCGGCGCCCATGCGCAGTTTTTTGGCCAACGATATGAGCGCCCGCGCCCCATGTTGGAATGATGATCCGCGGACGGTGAAATAACCGAACAACCGCAGGGTGCCGTGGATGATCTCGCCGTCGCCGCTGGGGGATACCAACGCATGGAGGTTGCGTTGTCGCCGCAGGTGCCACGGCATATAAAAGATACGGTTGTGCCAGAAGACGAAGATGCACGGATTCTCGGCTGAGTATTTTTGTGCGTTTTCACCGAAGAGGCGTGGACGGAGGGTAACGGAGGTGAACAACAACCACCAGTATGCAAGGAACGGTACGATCGTTCCGTTAAGGAACCGTTTCATTCCCCGCGATCCGTCTCAGTCTTTATCAGCCTTGGCGTTCTTC
>JAKAGL010000009.1 GCA_021815535.1 bacterium | reverse complement strand
TCGGCCCGATGGAGGCGACGGTGAGGCTTTTGACCACGTCCGGCAGCTCGCCCGGCTCGAACATCCCGGTGAAATTGGTGACGGTGCTGGACGAGGTAAAGGTGACCATCATCCCCCCTTCACGTATCAGCTGCAGCATTTCCTCTTTTTTCCCGGCGGGGCGGACGGTGCGGTAGGCCGGCACCACATCCACTTGTGCGCCGCGTTTCGCCAGCTCTTCGGGCAGGATTTCGCGGGCTTCCAGCGCGCGGGGGATCAAAACTTTCTTTCCCTTCACATCGCCGATGACTTCAAGTATCCCCTCGGCGCGGAACTCCTCCGGCACCAGCGTCACTTTCATGCCGACGGCTTCGACCGCCTGCGCGGTTTTTTTGCCGATGGCGCAGATGCGCGGGCCGGCCAGATCGCGGATGTCGCGCCCCGTTTCTTTCAGCCGCTTCAGCAGATAGGAAACCCCGTTGACCGATGTGAAGATGAGCCAATCGTAGGACCCGCACTGCGCCATCGCCGCGTCAAACGGCTGCCAGTTTTCGGGGTCTTTCGTTTCAATGGTGGGGAATTCGTACACGTCGGCCCCCAGTTCTTCAAGCTTTTGCGAGAAATCGCTTGCCTGCGCGCGGGCGCGGGTGACGATGATCCGCCGCCCGAACAACGGGCGGCTTTCGAACCAGTTGAGTTTTTCGCGGAAGTTCACCACCTCGCCCACAACGATCAACGTGGGAGGAGCCACTTTTTCGCGCTCCGCTATTTCACCGATGGTTTCCAGGGTGCCCACCCACGTTTTCTGGCGAGGCGTGGTGCCCCAGCGCACCAGCGCCACGGGGGTTTTGGGGGAGCGGCCATGCTTTATGAGGTTGGCGGTGATCATCGGCAGATTCTTCACCCCCATGTAAAACACCAGCGTGCCGACGCCGGTGGCGATCTTGTCCCAATGCAACGAACTTTCGTCCTTACCGTCCCCTTCATGGCCGGTGATGAAGGCCAGCGACGAGGTGGCGGAACGGTGCGTGACCGGTATGCCGGCATACGCGGGGCCGGCCACGCCGGAGGTAACGCCGGGAACCACTTCAAACGCGAGGCCCGCTTCTATCAGCTCTTCCGCTTCTTCGCCGCCGCGGCCGAAGACGTAGGGGTCGCCCCCTTTCAGGCGGGCGATATTCTTTCCCTCGGCGGCCTTGCGGACCAGCAGTTCGTTTATCTTGTCCTGCGGCAGGGTGTGGTCGCCCCCCTTTTTGCCGACATAGATGATCTCGGCCCCGGGCTTGACGAAATCGAGCAGCCGCGGGTTTGCCAGGTAATCGTAAATGATGATGTCGCACGTCTTGATAAGATCGAGACCGCGCACGGTGATGAGGCCCAGGTCGCCGGGTCCGGCGCCGATGAGATATACTTTTCCTTTTTTCATAGACCGACAGTATACAATTATTTCTTGGCGCGGATAAACCGCTTTATTCATGGAATTAAGCTTGAAAACCGCTTTGGGTAATGGGTTGACTTGGCGGGGCGCGGCTTTTATCCTAATCCACAACCGGAGCGGCCCGGGTGCGCGCCGGTGGCGGGTTTTAACTTCATTCGCATAGTGGGGGCATATGGGCGGCGAAACCGAAAAGGAACTGTTAAAACTCCTGGAAACGGCGCTTGCCAGCGAGCGGGCGGCCGAAGACCTTTACCGCGTCGGCGCGGAATTGGCCCAACGCCCCGAAGTGAAGGATATGTTCATCCGGCTGGCCGCCGAGGAACACCGGCACGAAGAGGCGCTGCGTGAGGAATATCAAGCCATCAAAAAAAGGCTGGGGCTGAAGATCCTGCATGATGAAACATAATCGCGCCGGAAACACCGGCACAAACCATTTACCGGTCGAAAGCCGCCATTGAGAAAACTGTTATTCGCCGCCGCGGCGGCAGTTCTATTGGTCTCCTGCGCATCGAGGGTAACCAGGGAAGAGATCCGGCGCTATCCATCCGGCCGCGGCAAGCAGGACATTTACGTGGTGCAGCGCGGTGAAACGCTGGAGGACGTGGCGAAGAAATTCAACGTCAATGTGGATGACCTGAAAAAGGCGAACAACCTGGGAACTTCCGCCGCCACCGAAGGACAGCGGCTTACCATCCCTCCCGCGCGGAAGGGGGAGGAAATGGGTGAAAGATCCGAGCCTCCCGCCGAAAAACCGGAACCCAGGGAAACCCCGTCAACACGCAAAAGAAAGCGGCCGCAGGTGGCCGGTAAAGCGCCGCACATATCCATCGCGTTGGCGTGGCCGCTGAATGGAAAGATACTTTCCGGTTTCGGCATCCGGGGAAAAGGGAAACATGACGGCGTTGATATCGGCGCTCCCGAGGGTACCCCTATTATGGCGGCGGCGGACGGCACCGTGATCTTCAGCGGGTGGGGGCCGTCTGGCTACGGCAATATCGTGGTGATCCGCCATACCGACACGGTGGTCACCGTATACGCCCATAACAAGCAAAACGTGGTTGAACGGGGGACGGCGGTAAAACAGGGGATGGAGATCGCCACCGTCGGCAGCACCGGCCGCGCCACCACGGCGCACTGTCATTTCGAGGTGCGGGTCAACCGCATCCCGTACGACCCGCTCGCCTATCTGGGCAAGCCGTGATTTCTACGCGGTCGCGGCTTTCGGGGCGGCGGCCGCGCCGCCGTTCGTCAGCGATTGCAGCGCCATTTTCGCTTCGGCGAATTCGGCATTGAGGCGCACCGCCGTTTCGTAGGCCTGGCGCGCTTTTGCATTGTCCCCTTTTTGGTGATACACGCGGCCAAGGTTGAAATAAAGGTTGCAGTCTTCTTTGTCGATGGTGATCGCCTTGGTGAAACAGGTCACCGCCTGTTCGTTCATATCCATCCGCCGGTAGGTGATGCCGAGGTAATTGTAAATGCGGGTATCGGAGGGGTTCACCCCCAGCGCTTTCTCGAACAGGGCCGCCGCCTCGCCGTACAGCTGTTCGTGCAGATATATCTCGCCGCCGGTGACAAGCGTAACCTGGTTCTCGGGATCGAGCCGCAGGGCCTGCTCCAGCGAGAACCTGGCCTTTTGCATTTCCCCCTCGCGCAAATACCACTCGAAAAGGTCCAGCCATCCTTCCGCGCTGTCCGGGGTGATTTTCACGGCGTTTGCCAACAAGGCCTGCACTTGGGCGGTCATCCCAAGTTTTTTATAGGCGCCGATCAGGTTCAGATAGGCGCTCACCATCGCCGGGTCGGCCGCAATGGCTTTTTTGAATTCTTCCGAGGCCTCGCGGTGCTTTTCCGGGTCGGCGCCGGCGTCTCCTTCAGCGGAGAGCGTTTTTCCGTAGCCGACATGTATCCGCGCGCGCAACCGCTTGGGATCGTTCGGTTTTATGTTCATGATCGCTTTTTTGAAGAATAGCGCCGCCTCGCGGTAATTCGATTCCCGCAGAAGCTCTTCCCCGGTGCGGACCAACAGTTCGGGGGATTTTGGATTTGCCGCCACCATCCTTCTCAGCGCGGCAAGCTCTTCCAGGCTTTGCCCCGTTTTCTTGTAGCAGATGAGCAGGGCGTGGTGCGCATCGGGATTATCGAAGGTTATTTTCAGCGAACTCTTGATCAGCGGGATCGCATCATGCCACTGCCCGGCCTCCATGTATATATCGGCCACTTCCAACCAGGCCTCTTTGCTCCACGGGGCCGCCAGCACCGCGCGCCATGCCGCGTCGGCCGCCTTGCGGTAAATCCCCGCAATGAATTCTGGAAGAACATCTTTCCCCTTGAGCTTTTCAAGCTCGTGGGCGAGTTTTTTCTTTTCGCGCGCCGCGATGGTGAGGGCGAGCATCGACATCGATTCCTGCATTCCTTCGGTGGTGAACGGCACTTCGATGAAACCGGATACGCCGTGGGCGAAGGCCTCTTTCATGAATTCCTTGTTGATGCCGTCCGCTATCAGCGCCACCGGCAACGAGGGCATCCCCTCCCGCGCGGTTGCCGCGCGTGCGAAGCGCAACCCGGTGAGGATCTTCATTTTGGCGGCCACCACCGCCACATCGTAGAAAATGCCCTTACGGGCGTCCTCGGCCAGGCGCGTAAGGGCCTGCTGGGGGTTCTCTTCGCTGTAGTAAGCCAGCGGCTCACCTTTGAGATACTGGTTGTAGGGGAGGCGCTCAAGGCAGTCCTTCACCTGTTTAATTTCGTAGGATTTTTCGCTGACGATAAAAACTTTCATCCGGCGCTTCCATCCCCCTCAGGTGTCAGGTTAAGCCATCATTGTAATTCACCCCGCCGGGACGGTCGACAATAAAAATCCCCCTCCCCATTACAATAAATGGTGCGGCCGCCCTGCTTTATTCATCGAATAATCCGGGAAAGTGATAACATAATTCCCCATATGGCACATAAACCGTCTTTTACCGTCTGCCTGGTCGGGCGGCCCAACGTGGGGAAGAGCACCATTTTCAACAAACTTACCCGCAGCCGCAACGCCATCGTGGACGACATGCCGGGGGTTACGCGTGACCGGATGTTCGGCACCACCGACCTCTCCGGGGTGGATGCGCTGGTCATCGACACCGGCGGCATCGAGGTGGCGCAGGACGACATCATTAACAAGCAGGTGCGCGAACAGGCTTTGCTGGCGGTGGAAGAGGCCGACGTCATCTGCTTCGTGGTGGATGGCAAGGAGGGCATCAGCATCCTTGACCGGCAGATCACCGAGATCCTGCGCCGCACCAGCAAGCGGGTGGTGCTGGCGGTGAACAAGGTGGATAATCCCCGCCACGGCGATTTATTGGAAGATTGGTACGAACTCGGCTTCGAGGATATCGTGCCGGTTTCCGCCGAGCACAGCATCGGCCTGGGCGAGCTTTCCGACATGCTTGTCAAAGGGGTGCCGGACGAACAGCGCTATGTCAAAGAGGAAGAGACCAAGGAGGAAGATGCCGAAGCCCCCATTACCATCACCGTTGTGGGGCGGCCCAACGTGGGCAAATCGTCGCTCATCAACCGGCTGATGGGGGAAAAACGGCTGGTGGTGAGCGAGATAGCCGGCACCACGCGCGATGCGGTGGACACCGTGGTGAAATACCACGGCAAGGAATACATCTTCACCGACACCGCCGGCATTCGGCGGAAGAACCGCGTATCGCAAAAATTGGAAAAATTCTCCATCATCATGTCCCTTAAAAGCATCGAGCGGGCCGATATGGCGCTGCTGGTGCTGGACGCCACCGAGGGGGTCACCATGCAGGACGAGCGGGTGGCCGGTATCATCAACGATAATTACCGCGCCTGCATCGTCATCGTGAACAAGTGGGACCTCGTGGAAAAAGACACCATGTCCTCGGCCCGCTTCCAGCGCGATCTGGAGGAAAAACTGAAGCACATCGCGTGGGCGCCGGTGCTGTTCGTCAGCGCAGAGACGGGGCAGCGGATTCACCGCATCTTCGAGACCATCGAGCAGGTGAAACTGGAATTCCGCAAGCGGATCGACACGGGCCCGCTAAACCGCAAGATAGAGAACTGGACGTCGCGTGTGCCGCCTCCCATCGTGGGCGGGCACCGGCCCAAATTCTTTTTCATCACGCAATCGCGCGTGGCGCCGCCGACCTTTGTTTTTTTCGTCAGCAAGCCGGCCTGCGTTGCCGACCCGTACCAGCGCTACCTGATGAACCGCATCCGCGAGGATTACGGTTTCATCGGCGCGCCGATAAAATGTATTTTCGACCACCGCCCCGGCCGCCACGCCAAGGAAGAAAAACCGCGTTCGGCCCCCGGCCCGACCAAGCACAAGGAGATCGCGCAGGAAAAGACCAGCTTCAAGCGCCTCGCGCGGAAAGACCCGAAGGCGGCCAAACAGAAACGCGGGCCCCACAAAACAGCAAAGGAGAAATCCCATGCGCGCACTGGCCTTAAGAAACGTTAGCATTGAAAGCCCCGGCACGTTCGGGGAGTTTTTGAAGCGCAACGGCTTCACCATCGACGATATCGACCTCTCCAAAGGAGAGCGGTGTCCCGCCACCGCCGACGGGTATGACGTGACGCTCATCATGGGGGGGCCGATGAACGTTTACGAAGAAGACAAACACCCGTTCCTCGCCGATGAACTTCGTCTGCTGCAAGAGGCCGCCAAGAACGGCCGCAAGGTCATCGGCTTCTGCCTCGGCGGCCAGATGATCGCCCGCGCCCTCGGCGCGAAGGTGACGAAGAATCCCGTCAAGGAGATCGGCTGGATGCCGGTCATGCTGACCGATGCGGGAAAACGGGAGCCGTTGCTGGCCGGCCTGCCGGAAACGCTTACCGTATTCCAGTGGCATGGCGATACCTTCGCCGTTCCCGCAGGGGCCGCGCATCTGGTCAAAAGCGAGGCCTGCGTCAATCAGGCGTTCCGCCACGGCAACATGCTGGCGCTGCAATACCACCCCGAGGTGGAGGAGGCAGACGTGCGCGGATGGAGCGACGAGTACCTGGCGGAACTGTTGCGCGAGCGCGGCGTGCGCGGCAAGGAGCAGCTGGTGGCTGAAACCAAACGGTCATTTCCCCGCATGTTGAAGGACCGCGACCTGTTTTATGGCAACCTGTTGCGCTGGATACTTGAGCGGTAATTCCGTGAAGCGGTTGCTCTTTTTCCTCGCCGCCGCGCTCATTTTTCCCGCCGCCGTCCGCGCCGAAGACCCGGCCGAATTCCTTCATGACCTGTGCAAAAGCGACGAGGCGGCCGTCGGCCAAATTCAGGAAAGCGAGGATTGGGGCATAAAGCCGTATAAGCGGAACTACCTCCTTCTGTACCAGGGCGGTACGCCGAACGCCGTTGACGGCATGTATGATTACGTTAAATACCAGTTGAGCATCAAACAGCACCTCTGCAAGAACATGTTTTTTGGCTATACGCAAAAATCGTTCTGGAGCGTCACCGCCCCCTCCCTCCCCTTCCGCGAAACGAACTACAACCCGGAGTTTTATCTGGATTACACCGATCACGGCGACGGCATCTGGCGCTGGGGCAAAGTGGGGCTGTTCGAACACGAATCAAACGGGCGCGACGGCCCCGAATCGCGCAGCTGGAACCGCATCTACTGGGAACCCCGGATGGTGATCGACGATCCGGCAAAACTTCCGCTCAACTTCAGTACGCTCGTCGTGGCGCTGAAGTGGTGGTATTCGTTTGGCTCTTCCGAGAACGCCGATATCCGCGACTATCAGGGGAATAACGAGCTTTCCATAACCATGAATCAGCACTGGGTGCAGTGGGCACTCATTGTACGCAAGGGGCGGATATGGGAATACGGCAATGTGCAGCTTGACGTCAATTATCACTTTTTGGCGAACATGGACCTCTTTTTTCAGGTGTGGGACGGCTACGGCGAAAGCCTGATCGATTACAATCACAGCTCCACCCGCTACGGGTTCGGCATCGCCATCAGCCGCTAACCGCGCGATCCCGGTGTTTCCCCGCTCTTTATGGCGCGGCGGCGTCGAGTTACCTGCATCCCTCCGCCCGCGGCAAGATTGACATGCCCATTCTTTTTTGGCTAGCATGGATTTCGCAGGCGGGCGGCGCGGAGAGGCCGCCTGGGGAACGGAAGATGAACCGGGTGCGGCATTTCCCGCAATACATTCTGTGTTGATTGCCGGGCAACAGGATCATAGCGAGCATGGCGGCGCGCGGAAGACGGTGAAGCGGGGTTCGATTCGATGACCATTGAAAGCGTAAAGAATTACTACGGGAAGGTTTTAGCTTCGAACAAGGATTTAAAAACCTCCGCCTGCTGCGCCACCGAATCGTTCCCCCAATATATCCGTGACGTGCTGAAGGATATTCACCCCGAGGTCATTTCCAAATTCTATGGATGCGGGTCCCCCCTGCCCCCTGAATTGGCGGGAAAAACCGTGTTGGATCTTGGCTCCGGTTCCGGGCGGGACTGTTTCATACTTTCAAAACTGGTGGGTCCCGGGGGAACCGTGATCGGCCTTGATATGACCCTTGAGCAGTTGGCGATCGCAAAACGCCATACCGGTTACCACGCGGATAAATTCGGCTATTCGAGATCAAACGTGGAATTCAGGCACGGCTACATCGAAGACCTAGCCGAGGCCGGCATTCAGGATGATTCCATCGACATCGTGGTGTCAAACTGCGTCATCAACCTTTCGCCGGCGAAGGAGCAGGTTTTTTCCGAAATATTCAGGGTGCTGAAACCCGGGGGAGAGCTGTATTTCTCGGATGTTTTTGCCGACCGGAGAATACCGGGGCACTTGGCCCGCGATCCGGTCCTCCTCGGCGAATGCCTGGGCGGGGCGATGTATGTGGAGGACTTCCGCAGGATGCTTGCCGGGGTCGGATGCCGCGATTGGCGGACCGTTTCGCGTTCCGAAATAACTCTTTCCGATGCCGCCATCGAGCAAAAGGCGGGAATGATCGGATTCAGCTCGCTGACCGTTCGGGCATTCAAGCTGAACCTGGAAGACCGTTGCGAGGATTTCGGCCAAGTGGCGTATTACCTCGGCACCGTGCCCGGCCACCCGCACCGCTTCGTGCTGGACGACCACCACACGTTTCATTCGGGGAAGCCGATGCCGGTTTGCGGCAATACCGCATCCATGCTCACGGATACGAGGTTTGCACCCCATTTCAATGTGGTGGGTGATACGAAAACCCATTACGGGCTTTTCGGTTGCGGGCCGAAAGAGGCGGGTTCGCCGGGCGACGGCCAAAAACCGGGAGGCTCCTGTTGTTAGGCGGGCCCGCAGAGCATGGAAAAATCGCATGAGCATCGCACTTGCTCTTCTTTTTGGCCTGTTTCTGGCCTACGCCAACGGCGCGAATGACAATTTCAAAGGGGTTGCCACGCTTTTCGGAAGCGGAACGGCCGATTACCGGCACGCGCTCGGCTGGGCTACCGTCACCACGTTTGGCGGGTCGCTGGCGGCGCTTTTCCTTGCGCAAGGGTTGCTTGCCACCTTCAGTGGAAGGGGTCTTGTTCCCGATGACGTTGCCGTACTGAAAAGTTTCTCCGTTGCGGTTGTGTTGGCATCGGCATTGACCGTGATGCTCGCCACCAGGCTGGGATTCCCCGTTTCCACCACCCACGCGCTGACCGGCGCGCTTGTTGGAGCCGGGTGGCTGGCGTCGCCCGCGGGGGTGGACTTTTCAAAACTGGGCGGCTATTTTTTAGCGCCGCTTATTGTCAGCCCGGCGCTGGCGTTTTTGTGCGCGGTTGCCGCGTATCCCCTCTTTCGGATTGCACGGGAAAAATGTGGCATTCAAAAGGAGACCTGTCTTTGTGTGGGGGCGGAGCCGGTCATGGTTTTTTCCCACGGCACCAGCCCTGACCGGGCGCTTGCGTTGTACCGTGCGGAACGGGGCATCCGGGCCGTTCCTTCGATGAGCATCGGGGTGGATGTTGAATGCCACGACCGCTATGCGGGAAAGCTTTTGGGGGTGAACGCCAAATCGGCCCTCGATCTGGTTCATTATTTGAGCGCCGGCGTGGTGAGCTTCGCGCGCGGCCTGAACGATACGCCCAAGATCGCCGCGCTCCTTCTGGTGGGCGGCGCTTTCACGCCGGGCGCGACGATCACGGTTGTCGCACTCGCGATATCGGCCGGTGGACTGTTTAACGCAAAAAAAGTTGCCCACACGATGGCGCACCGGGTTACCGCGATGAACGCCGGCCAGGGGTTCACCGCAAACTTGGTGACAGGCGTGATCGTGATCTTCGCGTCTAAATTCGGTTTACCCGTATCGACAACGCACGTCTCGTGCGGCGCGCTTTTCGGCATCGGGGCCGCAACACGCCAAGCCTATTGGAAAACGATCTCCGGTATTCTTGCGGCATGGGTCATCACCCTTCCGGTAGCCGCATTGCTTGGCGGAGGGGTGTTCCGGATCGCGCGGGGATTCATGAATTGAACCTGCGATTTAAAGCTGGGCACCTTTCGATTTCTAAACCGCTTCCATAAGCCGCTCGCGGCAAAAAGTGCCTTCTCCGGCAATCATTGCAGGGTTGTTGACGCTTCTCAAAGCCCCTGTCGACGTCAAAGAGATGACTGGTGGGGGAAAGCCATCCAGCGTGTATTAAATAAATCAATAAGTTGGAAATCATCCTGTCATTGATCCGCTCTGGCACGGGACTTGTTATTCATAGGTACAGGAGACAAAAAAATGACTAAAGAAAACATGTTGGAGTTGCTGGAACGAAGCCACGGCGAACTGATCACCATCCTTCTTGACGAAGCGAAGAAGCTGGAAGCCGATCAGGCGGATGCCGAACAGTTGGCGCAGGAGACGTATACCGACCTCCGCCGGCACCTTGAACTCAGCTTTAACTAAACCACACCCACGGAACCCGGTTTTGAATTAACCTCCCGAAACCGGTTTCCGTTTTCCATTTAACGGTTTTTCCCGCCGCCATCTTACGTTGCGGTGGAATGATCCCGCTCCGGCTTTTGAACCCGAACACGCGGTTTGCTCGAACCGCTATTTTTTCAGAAGAGCGAACAGCTTACCCGGCAGTTGCCGCACCGTTCCGTGCAGTTCCAGTTCCAGCAGAATGCCCAGCACTACGCCGCTCGGCAGTCCGATCCCTTCCACCAGAAAATCAACATGCCGCTCGCCGTTGCCGAGGAGGGCGACGATCCGCGCCGCATCCGGCGGCAACGGCTCCTCCGCGGTCCCGGCGGAAGGGGCGGTCAGCGCCGCCTGCACCTCCGGCGGGAACTCGTTCACCACATCGTCGGGCGATATGACCAGCTTGGCCCCTTTCTGGATCAGCCGGTTGCAACCGGCCGATTTGGGGGAATCGATGCGCCCCGGCAGGGCGTAAACCTCGCGCCCTTCGTCAAGCGCGCCGTAGGCGGTGCTCATGGTGCCGCTCTTTTCGCCCGCTTCTATCACCAGCACCCCAAGCGAAAGGCCGCTGATGATCCGGTTGCGCATGGGGAAGTTCCTTTTGTCCGGCTCGGCGCCGAAGGGGAATTGCGAAATAACCGCCCCCGATGCGGCGATCTGCTTGAACAGCTCGCTGTTTTCCGGCGGATAGCACCGGTCCAGCCCGCTGCCGAGCACCGCGATGGTGCGGCCCCCCGCCGCCAGCGCGGCGCGGTGCGCCATGGTGTCAATGCCGCGCGCCATGCCGCTGACAATGGCAAGGCCGCGTTTGGCCAGCATGGCGGTGAAATTTTCAACGGCGATCCGTCCGTACGGGGACGGGCTTCGGGTGCCTATCACCGCGATAGCCAGCGCGTCTTCGCGGCGGATTTCCCCGGCGATGTACAGCACCGGCGGCGGGGTGTGCGCCATTTTCAGGTTGCCCGGATAGGCATCATCCAACAGCGTGGCGATGGTTATCCCCTGTTTTTCGGCGGCGGCACGTTCGCGCGCGGCGGTTTTTGGGCCGTCGCACGCGGTTATCTGGGCGGGCCGCCTTGGGCCCGATGCCGGAAGTTTCCTCCAACGCGCCGGCATCGGCCTCCAACGCGGCGGCGGCAGAGCCGAAGCGGACGAGCAGGTGGTGGAAGTTGGCGGGCCCGATGTTGGAAAGCGCGTTGAGGGCGATACGGGCATCGGCCTCAGTGATCTTCATGACGCCGCGTCTATGCCTTTTCGCGCCCGCATCATCGCGGCATCCATCACGTCGGCCAGCGGGCCGCCCAGCTGTTCGAACGGGGCGAGGATTTCTTCAAGCACTTTCATTTCCTCCGCCGATTCGGGAAGCGTTTCGGTCCCCCGTCCGTATTCCATCCGCATGTGTATTTCCACGCGGCGCAGCAGTTTGTACGATGCGATGATGCCGTCGATGTCGCCGCCCGTCCAGTGGCTGTCGCGCGCCATGATGAGCGTCTCCAGGGTGTTGCACATCCGCAGGGCGGGAACGTCCTTCACGCGGGCAAGCTTGATCTTCTGCGCGAAGAACTCGATGTCCACGATGCCGCCGGGGCCGTATTTGATGGCGATCTTTTTCTTGTCGCGTATCTTTTCGCGCTCCATTTTCTTCTTCATTTTTTCCATCAGCGCGCCATCGGCCGCCGTCAGGCCGGGGGCATAGACAAAATCATCGAGGGCGGCGAGCGCCTCGGCCCCGAATGCGGTATCCCCCGCGATGGCCCGCGCGCCGGTCAGGGCCATCCGCTCCCACAGCTGGCCGCGTGTGGCGTAATATTCCCGCGCGGCGGCCACCGTGATGACCATGTTCCCTTTTTCCCCTTCGGGGCGCAGGCGGAGGTCGACGCGGTAGGCCTGCCCGTATTGCGAGATGCCCCCCACGGCCGCCAGAAGCCGCCGCGTAAGCGTGGTGTAATAGGTAAGGCATTCCATCGGCTTCACGCCGCCGTCGTCGAAAAAAAACATCATGTCAAGGTCGGATCCATACGTCAGCGCGCGGCGGCCCATTTTGCCCAGTCCTATCACCGCCAGTTTGCCGCCGAACGCGGCCCCCTGCCGGCCCATCTGTTCGTCGATAAGATCAAGGCAGCGCTGGACGAACGATGCCGCCAGCCGGGTGAGATCTCCCATCAGCCGCGCCTGATCGTGATGGGAGGTCAGGTAGGCAATGCCGATGCGCAGGCTTTCGGAGTTACGCTCCCTCCGCAGCCAATCGAGTTGTTGGTCGTAGCTTCGCATTTCGGGCGGAATGGCGGCCAGCGGTTCGGGCCGCACCGGCTCGTATCCCTGGCTGAGAATATCGATCATGTCGTGCTGTATCAGGGTGCTGTCGGCCAGGTTTTGCGCCAAGCCGAGCGTTTTGAGCAGGATGTCGATGGAGGGGGGGAACTGCTCGAAGATCTCGTAATGCGGCTCGCGTCCCGGGTGCGCGGAGAAGAACTTGTCGAGGTTGGCGATGGTCCGGTCCTTGAGCGGCAGGGCCGCGGCGGTTTTAATCAGGGCGGGAAGGATCCGCATGAAGATCTTGCGGCTTTTGTTTGATGGATGGTTGAACGGCTCGCCGTCGCGTATGTGCAGCAGGGCGTTGAGGGCCGCCGCCGGATCCTTGAACTTCATCCCGGCCAGTTGCGCCAGCGAGGCCTCTTCGTTGTCGATGTCGAGGAATATCTCGGCGGGGACTTCGTCCACCCCGGCCTCTTCCTTGAAGAAGTCGGTGAAAATGGCATAGGCGCCGCTGGTATGCCGTTCATATTCCGCCATCAGCTGTTCCGGCCCGGCGAGATTCATTTTCAGCGCCAGTTCTTTCAGCTCGTCCCCCTCGGGCAGTATCTGAACCTGGCGGCCATAGGCTATCTGCATCCGGTTTTCCAGATCGCGGAGGAACAAAAGCGCGTCGGCCAATGCGGCGTAATGGGCGTATCCCATCAGCCCCCGCTCGAAGATGCGGTGCAGCGCCTTTAGCGAATTGGTCTCGGCAAACCACGGCATCTTGCCGCCGTAGATCAGCTGGTAGGCCTGTATGACGAATTCGATCTCGCGTATGCCCCCTTTGCCCAGCTTTACGTTGTGGTGGTAGCGGTCCTTGCCGGTTTTCAGCTGCTTGTCGATTTTTCCTTTCATCGTCTGAATGTCGCGCAAGGCCGAAAAATCTATCGACTTGCGGTAGACGAACGGACGGATCATGGCGTGAAACTCGTCGCCCAGGCTTTCACTGCCGGCCACCACGCGGGCCTTGATCATCATCTGCCGCTCCCACGGCTGGCCCCACGATTCGTAATAAAATTCGGCCGCCGCCAGCGAACAGGTCAACGGGCCGCGCGTCCCTTCGGGGCGCAGGTTCATGTCCACCCGGTATACGCTTCCCTGCGATCCGATATCGTTGAGCAGGCTGGTCATCCGTTGCCCCATCCGGGTCCAATATTCGCGCAGGCTTATTTTTTGGCGCGCCATCCCGCTTTTTCCGGCGCCTCCCTCGGTCTCCCCCTCGTCGTCGTCGTGGAAATAGATCAGGTCGATATCGGAGCTGAAATTAAGCTCGCGCCCCCCCAGTTTTCCCATGCCGAGCACGATGAACCGCCCGGGGGTGCCGTCCTGATGCAACGGGCGGCCGAAGCGTTCCGTCATCTCCTGTTCCGCGGCGGTCATGGCCCCTTCGATCGCCATATCGGCCAGCCGCGATAGGTCTTCGATGGTTTCCACCGTATCGGCCCATTTCAGCAGGTCGCGCCAGCCGATGCGCAGCAACTCGCGGTTCTTGAAGTGGATAAGCGCATCTTTCGGATCGGGGCAGCGTTCGAACATCAGCCACCGTTCGTGGCGCATGTCGCGCTTGAAACGGATCGAGTGCAACACCCCCGGCTGAAGGCACCAGAACAGCAGTTCCGGGTCGCGCATCGCCATGTCGGTCAGCGCCTGGCTGCCGGAAAAAAGCGCGGCGATCCACGGGATGTTCCGCTTGTTGAAGCGGGCCAGCAGTTCCGGATTCATTTCCTCCACTTTTTCAATGAAGCGGGAGAAGTTGACCATCGCCCGGTCAGGCGCAAACGAGGCGCGGGCGGCGCGTTCTATCCAGCGCGGCGTAAGGCCGTGCAACTGGCGGTCGCGGGCAATGCGTGCGATAGTCTCCATCCGCACAGTTTTACCACATCCCGGTTGCCGGTTGGCATGGACAATCCTGCCCGTGCCAACCGGCTGCGGGTGGAATAGAATATGTCGATGGAGAAAAATAAATTGCGGTTCGCCATCACGGTGGGAGACCCTGCCGGGGTAGGCCCCGAAGTGTCCCTCAAAGCGCTGGCGCTGGTCCCGCCGTCTCGGCGGCGGCAGTTGGTGCTCATCGCCGACCGCGTTGCGCTCACGCGAACCGCGCCGCGGTTTCTGCGCAATGTGAAGCTTTCGCCTTACGATCCGCTTCGCCTGCCCCCCGCCGGTCATGCGGCGTTTTTGGAAATGCGCGCGCTTCCCGCAAAAGGGGTGGCGGCGGGGAAAATCGACCGCGCCGCCGGGCGCGCCGCCGCCGCGTACATCGCCGCCGGGGTGGAGCTTTCGCTGCTGGGCGAAGTGCGCGGCATCATCACCGCGCCGATACACAAGAAGGCGCTGGCCCTGGCCGGCATCCCCTTTCCCGGCCACACCGAGATGCTTGCGGCTCTTTCCAGTACAAACCAGTACGCCATGATGCTCGCCTCGCCCGCCATGAAAGTGGTGGTGCTCACCACCCATTTATCGTTGCGCGACGCCATCAAGGGGGTGACGCAGAAGGCGATACTCGAAAAGCTGGCCCTCATGCACACGTCGCTCAGGTTGAAGAAACCGATAGGCGTATGCGGTTTGAATCCGCATGCGTCCGACGGCGGACTTTTCGGCGACGAAGAAGCGCGCATCATCGCGCCCGCCATCGCCGCCGCGCGCAAGGCGGGCATCAACGCGGAAGGGCCGTTGCCGGCTGACACCTCATTTGCTCCGCGCGTGCGCGACCGCTACGGCGCGTTTTTGGCCATGTACCACGATCAGGGGCTGGTCGCCATCAAGGCGGTGTCGTTCGGCGAATGCGCCAACATCACGCTGGGCCTGCCGTTCATCCGCACGTCTGTCGATCATGGCACGGCGTTCGACATCGCCGGGAAGGGGAAGGCCGACCCGTCATCGATGCTCTTCGCGATCAATTGCGCGTTTTCCCTTGCCCGCCGATGATCCCGGCCTTCGGCCGGGATTTTTTGACGCTGTTGCGTCAAAGGGCGGCATGTGAGTCGCCTCTGCAAAGAGAGGGACCCCGGCAAGCAAAAATGTTTGACCTATCTGGGAAATGGCGGTTCCGCGCAATTAAGGTTAAAAAATTTCGGCGCAAAAAAAAACCGCCGCGCGGGATGCGCGGCGGTTCTTAAAATTTCTTTTACCGCTTACAGCTTGCCGATGAGCAGCGGGGCAAGGATCAGCGACACGGTGTTGATGACCTTGATAAGGGCGTTCAACGCCGGACCGGCCGTATCCTTGAACGGGTCGCCAACGGTATCGCCGACGACCGCCGCTTTGTGCGCGTCGGAGCCTTTGCCACCGTGGAGGCCGTTCTCGATGTACTTCTTGGCGTTGTCCCACGTCGCGCCGCCGTTGGACATCATCAGCGCCATCATGAGGCCCGATACGATAACGCCGCCCAACACGCCGGCCAGCGCGATCGGTCCCAGCAGGAAGCCGACGAGGATCGGGGCCAACACGGCCAGCAGGCCCGGCATGACCATTTCCTTCAGCGCGGCGGCGGTGACGATGTCCACGCAGGTGGCGTAATCCGGCTTCGCCTTGCGCTCCATGATGCCGGGGATTTCCTTGAACTGGCGGCGCACTTCGATCACCACGCCGTGCGCGGCGCGGCCGACCGCTTCCATGCAGAACGCGGAGAAGAGGAACGGCAAGGCGGCGCCGATGAACAGGCCGACGATCAGTTTTGGATCGGTGAGCAGGAACGGGATCTCCTTGCCCGCCGTTGCCATGATGGTGTCGGAATACGCCTGGAACAGCACCACGGCCGCCAGCGCCGCCGAGCCGATGGCGTAGCCTTTGGTCACCGCCTTGGTGGTGTTGCCCACCGCGTCGAGCTGGTCGGTGATCTTGCGCACGTCCTTGGGCAGGTCGCTCATCTCGGCGATGCCGCCCGCGTTGTCGGTGATGGGGCCGTAGCTGTCCATGGCGATAACCATGCCGGTGGATGAAAGCATCGCCACCGCCGCCACGGCGATGCCGTACACGCCGGCGAACGCGCCGGCCGCCATCATCGCTACCACGATGATCAGCACCGGTATGGTGGTGCTCTTCATGCCCATCGCAAGGCCCATGATGATGTTGGTGCCTGCGCCGGTTTCAGAGGCTTGCGCCACTTTGCGCACCGGGGTGTATTCGGTGGAGGTGAAGTATTCCGTCACAACGGTGATAAGGAAGGTAACGATGAGGCCCACGACGGCCGCGCCGAACAGCGCCATCTTGCCGCCCATCATCCAGCTGGTGACAAACCAAAAGCCGACGAGCGAAATGACCGCCGTGACGATCTGCGCCTTGTACAGCGCCATCATGATGTTCTGGCTTTTGGGCAGTTTGGCGAAGAAGGTGCCGGCGATGGTCGCCAGCACCGCCACGGTGCCCAGCGCGAACGGAAAGAGCACTGCCGCGTCTTTTCCGTAGAGATCGACGACATCCTTTGAGGTGACGGCAAGGATCATGGCGGCGATAAGGGTGACGGCGTAGGTTTCAAAAAGGTCGGCCCCCATGCCGGCGCAATCGCCCACGTTATCGCCCACGTTATCGGCGATGACCGCCGGGTTGCGCGGGTCGTCTTCGGGAATGCCCGCTTCCAGTTTGCCCACGAGGTCGGCGCCCACGTCCGCCGCTTTGGTGTAAATGCCGCCGCCAACGCGGGCGAACAGCGAGATGAGGCTGGCGCCAAAGCCGAAGCCGATGCAATGGGCCGGATCGCCGGTTAGCAGATAAGTGACCGTGACACCGATGAGCGACAGGCCCACCACCATCAGGCCGGTGACGGAGCCGCCCTTGAAGGCCACGTCAAGCGCCTCTGCCATCCCTTTCCGGGCCGCTTCGGCGGTGCGCACGTTGGCGTTGACCGAAACGGTCATGCCAATGTAACCGGCCAGGCCGGAAAGGACCGCGCCGGCCAAAAAGCCGAGCGCGATGGATGCGCCGGAAGTGGCGAAGATAAGGACGAAGAAGATCGACCCTATCACGGCGATGGTTTTGGACTGCCGGTTAAGGTAGGCCATAGCCCCCTGCCTGATCGCCAGCGCGATTTCGCGCATCACGTCGTTCCCTTCGGAACGCTTTTTGATGCTGACGATGAGATAGAACGCATACGCGATGGTGATGGCGCCCGAGATCAGCGCCGCCGTGGTAATTGAATTTGCTCCCATATCTGGATTACCCATTCCCCTAAACTGAAAAAATTAATATCTGCATGCAGCGGCGCTGCGTTTTCCCCTCTTTTGCACCGTGCCCGGCACGCGTGCAACCGCTAGAAAACCATAGCGCGGCGGCAAGGTCAAGCCTGAACTCCAGCCGCCGTTTGACAGGCTGTGGAAGCGGGTCTACACTTTAAACAGGAGCAAAACCCGTGTCCGGGGTCAACCGGGCGTTGCCTTTGCCGCGGGCCAAATACTCCGCCGATGCAGGAGGGATGATATGAAAGCCGGAAATGTTCAGGCACAAGCCTCTCGCGCCACCCAGGCGCGCCAATCGGCTGATAAGGCCACCCAGCGGCGCGAACCGGGCGGCGGCAGCTATAAATCCCAATTTAAGGCGAAACAAAAGCTGGGGGCCGCCGTGCCGCGCAACAGGCAGATGCCCGAAGAGCTTAAAGGAGAGCAGGTACGCCAACGCGCATAGGCGCGTCTTTTTGCATACGGGGGAGCGGTGAGCGCTGGGTTATCAAGTAGCGCAGAGCGCGTAATTCTTGAGTGCGCGGCCGCACCCCTCTTTTTTTGTCCGCACGTATTCACATATCGGTGGATACCAGACATCCCCGTTGGGATCATTGAGATCATCGGGGAAAAGGGAATTTTTCGCCTCGCATCCTGAACGGATGCTCGTGTCAAAATAGCGGAACACCCGCTTGCGCGGTTGTCCGTATTTTTGGCTGGCCACCAAGGGATGCCCGCATGCGCGTCCGCATCACGCTCCCGCTTTGCGGGCCGCCTCGCGTGCTATGCCGGACGTCCTGTCCGGCATGCGCTCCCTCACCGGTCGCGCCGCGCGCTCGCTTCGAATCCTTGGTGGGGGAATTAAGGAATGTTGAAAATTACACGTCGCATCCTGAGCGGATGCTCGTGTCAAAATGACGGAACACCTTGCTATCGCAAGCTGTCCGCATTTTTGGCTGGCCACCAAGGATTCGAACCTCGATAGGCAGATCCAGAATCTGCTGTCCTACCTTTAGACGAGTGGCCAATTATACAGGCAATGTCACTCGGAGAGGGGATCATCCTTCCCGTCCGCCGCCTCTTCTTGATGGCGGTGGCACGAGTTCAGGACAAATTCCTCGGCGCTCATCATCGCGCTTTTCACGTCATACAGGGAAAGGTGAGAATACCGCGTGATCACAACCTCGGCGATTTCCTTCGCCAGGAAGATCCGCGCAGTATCGTTGTCCCTGTTCCGGTTATGCATGCTCTCCTCAGTTAGGCATTTATATCAAATGCCGTGGACGAAATCAAATTGGAACAACCCTGTCACTGCTGAGGCGTACGGAGGGGTTGGGGTCATTTGGCGCATTGCGCCAATGGGCCGCAAGAATAGCCACCGCGAAGGCGGGTTTCAGGAATTTATCAGCGGGGCAGCGGCTCAACGGTGACGTTTTGGCCGGGGGGCGCGGCCTCTCCGCCGCCCGCTTTCGCGGCATCGGCATCCATTTCCCGCAACCGCATTTCCATCTGTTGCGCTTCGTATTCAAAGTGGTTGGCGCGGTATCCATCCCGCGCGGCTTCAAAGGACCCTTTCGCCTTCGCCGTTTCACCCAATGCGATGTGAAGCCGTCCGAAATATTCGCGGGCGGCGGCTTCCCAGTAACCGTTCTTCGCGCTTTTGACCTTTGCCAGCCCCTCGGTCAACTTCGCCTCCGCCGCGGGAAAATCCTGCTTTGCCAGCAGAACGTTTCCCGTATTCAGCAGGGCGATGCCGGCGGTCAGGTCATCCTTCTGGCTTTCTCCCAGCGCGGCGGCGCGGCCATAGGCATCCAGCGCGGCGGGATAATCCTTTTTGTCGAAAAAGATCGTTCCCATGTTGTTGAGCGCGGTGCCGGATGCCGCCGCTTCTCCTTCGTCCACGGCGCGGCGGTAATACTCCAGCGCTTTTTCGATTTCTCCCCGCTCGCGGAAAAGCGACGCCATATTTGCCAGCGTGAGGCCGCGCGACTTGGTATCCTGCGTAACGATGGCATAGGCCAGGGCGGTATCGTAGTGTTCCAGTGCCTTAACGTAGTCCTTTTCCTTTTGCAGCAGTTGGCCCAGATCGCTGTTGACCACCATCGTCTGATTCGGCGTATCGGCCAGCGGCAGGGCGGCGCGCAACTCCTCTATCGCCTTGAGGGGCAACCCGGCGCCGGCATAGGCCTTGCCCAGGCATTGCCGCGAAGCGAAATAGTCCTTTCTGGCTTCCACCGATTGCTGTCCGGCGGCGATGGCGGCCGAGTAATTCCCTGCCGCCAAAGCGTCGGCGCAGGCGGCGGCCGCTTTTTTGTACACCGGCGTGAAGAAACTGATCGCTTCCGCGGGGGCTGCGCCGGCCGCCAGCACCATCAGCATGGCGGCAATGGGAAATCCGGGCCGTTTCATGCAATCCATTTTGCGGCCAAACCGCCTTACTTGCAAATTTCCCCCGTTTGCCCGATGCTGGAGGCAACAACCTATGAACGGCGGCAGAACAAAAATTATCGCGGCATTCGCGGCGGTCTACATCCTGTGGGGATCAACCTACCTTGCCATCCGCTTTGCCATAGAGACCCTTCCGCCGTTTTTGATGTCCGGCGTCCGTTTTGTTATCGCCGGGGGATTGTTGTTCGGCTTCATGGCGTTGAAGGGGGAGAAGCGCCCCACCCTGCGGCAGTGGGGATCCACCATCGTTATCGGCGGATTGCTGCTGCTTGGCGGCAACGGCGGCGTTGTGTACGCCGAGCAGCGGGGGGTGGCATCCGGCCTTACCGCATTGCTGGTGGCTACGGTTCCCATCTGGATGGCGCTGTTGGACTGGAAAAGCAGGGGCCGCCTCAATCCCGGCGTGTGGGTCAGCGCGGGTCTGGCGCTGGGCCTTGCGGGGGTCGCCCTGCTGGTGTTGCAAAATGGCGTAGAGGCGATGCACATCGACCCCATCGGGCTGGCATCGCTGGTGGTATCGTCGTTGGCGTGGGCCTATGGCAGCACTTGGGCGCGCAGTGCCGACCTGCCCGAATCGTCGTTGCAGACCACCGGCATGGAACTGTTGATGGGCGGGCTGTGGCTCTGCGCCGCCGGCCTATTGAAAGGCGAAGCGGCGCACGTGGCGGCGGCGGATTGGAGCCTCCGCTCGGTGGGCGCGTTTTTTTATCTCATCATGTTCGGCTCCATCATCGGCTATAGCGCGTATGTTTATATTTTAAAGATGAGCACGCCCGCCAAGGTGGGAACGTATGCGTATGTTAATCCCGCGATCGCGGTCTTTCTGGGCTGGGCGCTGGCGGGCGAACCGGTGACCCGCATCACGATATTGGCCGCCATGATCATTTTTGCCTCGGTGGCGCTCATCACCATGCGCCCGCGCGAAGTGCCGGTGAGGGAGTAACCCCCCCCTTCCCTCCTTTGCTTTTCCGCGCCACGCGGGGAATAATATGGGTGCGGAAGGCCAAGAAAGGCGCGGTTGCCATAATTGGCGGATATGTTTATAATCTCACCTTCGATTGGGTGATTAACTCAGCGGTAGAGTGCTACCTTCACACGGTAGAAGCCACAGGTTCAAATCCTGTATCACCCACCATATTTTCCAAAAAGCTAAATTCCAACGCCTGCCTTCGCATCCCCACGTTCGGTATTAGCGGCGGTGATACAGGATTTGAAGCCCGGTTCCGTGCGCGACCGGCGAGGGAGCGCCAAAGAGGAGCCGGGCCGCCCGCAAAAGCGGTTGCATTACGCAACCGCGCGGCGGGCTTCCCAAACCTCGTCACCCACCATTT
>JAKAGL010000191.1 GCA_021815535.1 bacterium | reverse complement strand
CGATCTCGTCCGGCACGTCAACGCGCCCCACGTTGGGATCGACGGTGCAGAAGGCGAAGTTGCTGGCGGCCGCGCCGGCCGACGTGATGGCGTTGAACAGGGTCGACTTCCCCACGTTGGGAAGCCCGATGATGCCGCAATTAAATCCCATGACGATCCTCTAGGTGAACGGTTCAAAATACGTTTTTAAGGAAGCGGTATTGTAACAGCTTTTGGCCCTTTTGATAAACGGACCCTCCCGGCGGCCGGTACTAGCCGGGAACGGCGGCACGGCCTGGCAGGGCGGGTGGTTACGAGAAGTGGCCCCAGATGGTGAGGCCGATAAAGCCGAGCACCGCCGCCCCCCCCAGCGCCAGCGCTATCTTCCGTTTGGAATACTGGCGGTCCGGATTGGGATCGAGAAACGGGATGGCGAACAGGAAGCCGACGATAACCCCCTGCATGCCGATGCCGATGACCTTGGGCGCCCACGCGCCGATAAACATCAGTTTTTCCGCGATCTTCAGTTCCTGATACGCGGCAAGGAAATACCACTCCGGCTTGATGTGCTCCGGCGTGGTAAACGGGTCGGCCATTTCGTCAAGCGCCGGCGGGAACATGGTGGCAAGCGTGATGAGCACCAGAAACACCACGATGCAGATGATGATCTGTTCCACGATGTGGCCGGGGAAAAACCAGTGCATTTTCCCTTCGGCGACCAGCCGCTTCTTCTCCTCCATCGGGAGGTGCTTGATTTCCACTTCTTTTTTCATGTCACATCGGCCCCGAAATGCCCTGCCGCCGTATCTGCAGAAAGTGGGCGATCAGCAGGCTGAATGTCGCGGCCGGAAGCACCATCACATGAAGCGTGAAGAACCGGCTGAGCGTTATCTGAGAAACATCCGGCCCCCCCAGCATCAGGCTTTTGGTCAGCGGCCCCACCACCGGCATGGCCCCGGGCGCCTCGGTGGCAATGACGGTGGCCCAGTACGAAAGCTGGGTCCACGGCAACAGGTAGCCGGTGAACGAAAAACCCATCGTGAGCAGGAAGAGCGCCACGCCGGTTACCCAGTTCATTTCGCGCGGAGCCTTGTATATGCCGCCGAAATAGATTTTGGCCATGTGCACCATGACGGTCAACACCATCAGGTTGGCTCCCCAGAAGTGGAGGCCGCGCACCGCCCAGCCGAACGGAATGTCGTTGGTGATGGCGACCACGCTTTTGTGGGCGCTTTGGGTATCCGGCACGTAATAGACCATCAGCAGCAGGCCGGTGGTGATCTGCATCAGGAAGATGAAGAATGTGATGCCGCCGAAGCAGGAAAAAATCCCCAGATGCGTCGGGGCCAGCTTGGTGAAAACCTCTTCGTCCAGTATCTCCTTTATGGCGAAGCGCCGGTCCAGCATTTCAAAGCCCTTCAGCACCAGCCGGTTGCGCAGGGTGATGGGGCCCAGCTTCAGCTCGGTCATGGTTATGCCTCTTCCACTATGATGGTGCCGGCTTCTATCCGCACATTGTAGGCGGTCAACGGCTTGGGGGCCGGACCACCCAACACGCGGCCGTTCTGGTCGTATTTCGCGCCGTGGCAGGGGCAGAGCAGCTGCTTGCTGTCTTCGTGGTATTTCACGATGCATCCCAGATGGGTGCAGACCGCGCTGAGCGCCACCAATTCGGTATCGCTTTTACGGATCAGCAGGGCGGGTCTGCGCTTAAACGTGAAGAAGCGCGCCTCCCCCACATGCACTTCATTGAGGGCCACGGAATAGGTCTCTTTTTTGCCCGTGCCGCTTTTGGATTGCGGCAGCAGATAACGCGCCAGCGGATAGAAAACGCCCGCCACCGCGGTGATGGTCGATACGATCACCGCCGACTTGACGAACGCCCGGCGCGAAGCCGGCGCCTCAGCCCAACTTTTATCCGCTTCTTCCATACGGCGGGCGTCAGCGCCCAAAGCTCCTCTCGGCGCGGGTCATTTCAACGCGCATTTCGGTGTTTTGCAGCAGCGCCGGCTGATACACGTAGTCGACCCATGCGGTAACGGATATCTCGCTGGGGGTCGCGCCGTAAAAAACAACCTGTTCTTTTCTTCTTTCGCCGGCGGCGATCCGGTTATCCTTGGCGATCACCGCCCCCAGCCCTTGCATGATATCGCTGTCCCGGACCAGCTCTTGCCCCTTCTTGTTGAAAATGACTTTTTCATATACCACGCTTTTCTTCTGCGAACGGTTATCGGCCCCCGTGACTTGCACGTAGAGCACCAGCTTCCGGGTGGGAATGCCGGTGGGGAGGGAGTGTCCCGCTCCCGCGTTCTCCAGTTCAAGGTTCACCACCGTGCGGTCGCTGAACCGCTCGACAGTATTGATGTTGACCACCACCCCTTTCCGAAGTTGCACGATGGAGTGGCCCCCCGCCAGCGAGTGGCTGAACACGCTTATCCGTTCCCCTCTTTGGTTTATCGAGTTCTCCAAAGGCATGTGGCACTGCTGGCAAACGGTCCCTTTGGCGCCCTGGGGGCTGTTCTTCCATTCGGACCAGGTGGCCATGATCTTCACCCCGTTGGCTTCATATTCGTGGCAGGCGGCGCAGAGGTCGGCGCTGCGGTGCAGATCGCTCTTCACGCTGGAGTGATAGGTGGTGTTCGCGTTGCCGCGCGGCCCGGCCAGCGTGGTTCCGACCTTGATGTCGAAACGTCTTTTGCCGTTGGGATGCGTGGCGGTGATGCTGTGGCAAAAGTGGCAGGTGATCCCCTCGCGCGTGACCGGCTCTTTGAGGTTCGTGTCGCCGTTGGTCAAGCTCACCGGCGCGTGGCACTCCAGGCATATGTGTTTGGCTTTGCCGTCGCTATCCAGAAACGCCTGCATGTATGCCGCCTGAAAAACCGGGTCGGTCACCGCTTGGGCGTGCATCGAGTCCTTCCACTTTTCCAGCACTTCCTTGTGGCACGCGCCGCATTCCCCGGCGCCGGAAATAACCCCGGTTCTGAGGGGGGGAGGATCGCTGGCCGCGGCCGCCGGCAGGATAGATAACAAAAGAGCGGCGATCGATCCAAAAATGGCTTTGCAATATCTTGAACTCACGCCATAATTAAAGAACAGCAATCATGGCATGTCAAACCTAATAAAAGTTGGCGATCCCGGTTTATGAAGAAAAAAGATTACTACCAGATCCTGGGGGTGGAAAAAAACGCCACCGCCGCGGAGATAAAAGCCTCGTACCGCAAACTGGCCAAGCAGTGGCATCCCGACAGAAAGCCGGGGGATAAGGCCGCCGAGGAAAAATTCAAGGAAATCAGCGAGGCGTACGCCGTGTTAAGCGATACCGACAAGCGGAAGCAGTACGACATGGTGGGCAGCGAGCGCTTTCACCAGCAGTTCTCGCAGGAGGATATTTTCAGGGGAGGCAACCTCAACGACATCCTGCGCGAAATGGGGTTTGGCGATTTTTTCTCAGGCGCCGGCGGCGGCGGATTCCGTGTCAACTTCGGCGGGGGCGGTTTCGGCGGCCCCTTCGGCCAGCAGGAAAGCCCGGCGCACAATCTCGACGCCGAGGCGCAACTCGGCATTTCGTTCGAAGAGGCCGCCAAGGGAACCCAGAAGGAACTCACCCTTCAGACCGGCGCCAAGAAGGAAACGGTGAAAGTGAAGATTCCCGCCGGCATAAAAGACGGCGAACGTTTGCGGCTTGCCGGAAAAGGGACGGCCGCCCGCGGGCGGCGCGGCGATCTCTTCATCCAAATCAACGTAACGCCGCATCCGCTGTTCCGCCGCGAGGGGGATGACATTATTGTGCGCGCCGAAATAAACATCTCCACCGCCCTTCTGGGGGGATCAGCCGAGGTAAATACGCTGGACGGGGTGCGGGCCGTTAAAGTGCCCGCCGGCATCCAGCCATCGCAGAAAATCAGGGTACGGGGCCAGGGGATCCGCCGGGCGGGGACCGCCGGTGACCTCTATGTTGAGATAACCATACGCGTGCCAGCCCATCTTACCGACGAACAGAAGCGGCTGGCCGGCGAGTTGCACAACGTCGGCTTATGAAGGGAAATGTTATGAAAGCGGCATCCGCGTTGTTTCTCTGCCTTGTGCTGGCGGCATCGGCTTTGCCGGTTCTGGCCGAAGGCCCATCCATCGATACCGCCATCGCCGTCCTCGAGAAACATATCGCGCGCGACGAGGAAATTGCCTCCCGCCCCGCCAATATCGCCGCCACCCGGCAGGCCCGCCAGCGGTTGGGTGAGGGATTGAACGAATTGCAGTTCATCATCAACCATTTCGAGTCCCACTTTGGCGGAACCGACCCCCAAATGATAAAAGATCTGCACCGCATTCTCGATGAAGAAAAAGCCGAGGCCGGGAACGAACGTTATTCCCACCGCCAGCTTGAAAGCACCCGCGACATGGTGGTATCGAATCTCCCTCTGAAAAAAGCGATCCTCAAACGCGCGCGGGAACTGGCCGGCGGGGAAGGTCTGAAGTAATCCGGGCTACCACCAGACGGCGGCCATTCCGTCATCCACCCAGTTGAACGCTTCCATCTTCTCCGGGTCGACCTCGTCAATGACATCAGCGACTGTCTTGGCGAATTCGGCTTCTCCGCGAAACAGCTCTTCGCCGCGCGGCTTGTAGAGGCCCGCCGCCATAAGGGAACCCTGCTTTAGACCGGAATCGGAATAGCCGCCCTGCCCCACTTTCCAAAGGCTGGCGAAAAGGAACATTTTGCCGCCGAATATATCCACCATCTGGCGGAACAATTCGGGGCGGAGATGTTCCACCGCTTTCTTCAGCGCTTCTTCGTAAACGAGGTCCTCATCATCTTTTTCCAGTTCCAGTTGCGCGGCAAAGTTGCCGCCATTGATATGGGTCACCAGCGCCGGATCCATCCCCATGCCGTCTGCCCAATCAACCAGCGGCGGGTACTCACCGTCTTTCCAGGCGATGTAGCAAAACTCCTGGCAGATCACCGCCAGGGTCAACAGCCGCAACAGTATCCGGTGCCTCTCTTCCGGAGTGGCGAAATTTGCCAGCCCGCGGCCTTCCAGCGATCTCCAGATAAGGCGGGCCCAGTTGCGGTCGCTGTGGT
>JAKAGL010000190.1 GCA_021815535.1 bacterium | reverse complement strand
GTTTTGTCACTTTCCGGATGCTGGCGACGACGGGCGGGCCGATGGTTATATTCGGCACGAAATGCCCGTCCATGATGTCGAGATGCAGCCAGTCGGCGCCGGCCTTTTCCACCGCGTTTATTTCTTCGCCCAAGCGGGTAAAATCGGCCGAGAGTATCGAGGGGGCTATGAGCGCCATAGGTAAGTTTGTCCCTTTATCATTTTTTAAATACTACAACTTCGCGGCGCTTTTTATAAGCGGAATCTTGGCGTACCGCCGGAACGGGGTTACGGGGCGAATTGTTTCACTTCGAGGAGCTGGTCGTTCATGTAAAGCCGCACGGTAGTGGGGCCGGCGATCTCCACAAGCGCCGATATGGTGTCGCCCCCTTTGTGGACGCGGTTGTAAATTTCCTTTTGCCCGGTCTTGGTTTCCTGCAGGATCTTGACAGTCCCCGGGGAAACGTTGGCCGGAAGCACCATGGTGTAAAGCGTGAAGGTGCCCGGCTTTTCCGGATCCTTCGGACGTTTCACCACGGTAAGCGCCACTTCGCTTCCCGCGTCGGCGGGGGCGCCCACGGCGGGGTTTTGGGCGATAACGGATCCGCCGGTTCCTTCGGCGCTTTCCAGGAATGTGACGGGGCCGATGCGAAAGCCCGCCTTCTGCAGGTCTCGTTTAGCCGCTTCAAGCTGCATCCCCAGCATATTTGGCGCCAATTCGGGTTCGTTCAACCTTCCCACGCTCACCAACACTTCCACTTGATCCAGATCGGTCACGTGGCTGGTGGCCGAGGGATATTGCGCCACGATGCTCCCTTCGTCGGATGGGGAGTGTATCTTGTAGACGGCGCCGATGGTCAGCCCCCGTTCGGCCAACGCATTGGCGGCCTGCCGCTGGGTAAGGCCGATCAGCGGCGGCATGTCGAATTCGCGCGGCCCCCGGCTGATGATCACCCGAACGTCACGCCCTTCTTTTATGGTGGTGCCGGCTTTGGGATCCTGGCTTACGATGGTGTTGCGCGGACGCTCGGCATCATACGCCAGAGAGGTGATCTTAAGGTTAAGGCGCGCCTGCGTGACCTTCTCCAGCGCCATAACCACCTCGTTTCCTTCGATGGCGGGGGTCAGCACGTCTTCCTTGGCCTGCATGCCAAGCCGTATGACCACCAGGGCGCTCACCACACCGGCGGCGATTATGGCGGCAATGAGCACCAGCATTTTGAAAGCGTTGAGAAGTTTGTCCAACATCGCCCTATTCTATACGCAATGTGTCGGCAGGGGCATAGCCCGCGCCATCCCACGCAAAAACTTTTGCCTCTTTGGCCTTACCCCCAAAAACCGATATCACGATGTAGACCGCGTCCGGGTAGACCGGCTCGCCCCACATAACAGCGGCGGCAAAGTCCTCCTGCGAGAAGTAGCTTTCGTGGTCGGGATGCGAATGATAAAAGGCCAGTATCTTGTTTCCTTCTTTTTGGGTGCGTGTGACAAGGTTAAAGACTTCCTTGGGATCGACAAAGTATCCGGTGCGCGCGTCGCGCCGGTACCGCTCCGGGTCAGCCTTGAAAAGTTCATCCAATTTGTTGGAGAGTTTTTTGAGGGCTATGTCCTCCTGCTTTTCCCAAAGGCCGGTCAACACCCCTATGCATTCGCGGGGATAGGCCGATTCGGCGTGCGCCACCATCCGCCGTATCTGTTCGGGAGTGAAGATCACCGCGCGCCCTTCCGCCGCGATGGCAAGTTGGGGGAAGTGAGCCGTTTCGGATCGAGAAGTTTGTCCAACTCGGCCTTTGTCAGCAGCTTTTCTTCCATGACCACTTGGGGCACCGTTTTGTTTCCGGCAAGGGCTCTTTTTACCACGGCGGCGGCCCGGTCATAACCGATGACGGGATTAAGGAAGGTGGCAAGGCTGGGGCTGATGAGGGCGTACCGTTCGCAGACCTCCCGGTTCACTTTGATGCCGGCGACGCACTTCGTATCGAGGTGGGCGATGCCGGCCGCGAGAATTTTGAGCGATTCGATAACGCAGTAGCCGGTAACCGGCATCGTCACGTTGAGTTCGAGTTGGGCGGAAGCCGCCGCCAGCGTGATGGTTTGATGGTTGCCCATCACCTTCAGGCAGGCCATGTTCACCGCTTCGCAGATGGAGGGGTTGATCTTGCCCGGCATGATGGAACTGCCCGGCTCCACGGCGGGAAGAACCACTTCGTTGAGGCCGGTTTGGGGGCCGGAGGCCATCAGCCGCAGGTCGTTGCAGATGCGCGCCGTATCCACTGCCAGCGTGTTGAGCGCGGCGGACAGGTCGGCCATATCGTTGGTGCTATGCGTGGCTTCGATGCCGTTGCGGGTAACGGTGAAGCGCTGGCCCGTTTCGGCGTTCAGGTGTTTGATGATGAGACGGCGGAATGCCGGGTGGGTGTTGATGCCGGTTCCCACCGCGTTTCCTCCCACGCCCAGTTCGGCGATGTACCGCACCTTCGATTGCAGCCGTTCAATGTCTTTTTCCATGGCGTATGCCCACGCCGAAAAAACCTGCCCCATGCGCACAGGCACGGCATCCTGCAAATGCGTACGTCCGCTTTTGAGGATGCGGTCGAATTTCTTCGCGTTGAGCAGCAATGTTTTACGAAATGCCTTCGCGCGTTCAATGAGGGCCAGCAGCAACGGAAGCGAAGCGGCGCGGATGGAGGAGGGGAATACGTTGTTGGTGCTTTGCCCCATGTTCACGTCGTCGTTGGGGTGCACGCGGCCGCGGTCGCCGCGCCTTCCCCCCAACAGCTCGGCGGCGCGGTTGGCCAGCACTTCGTTGACGTTCATGTTGCTGCTGGTGCCGCTGCCGGCCTGAAAGATGTCGAGCGGGAATTCGCCGCGCAGCGCGCCGCCTGCCACTTCCCGTGCCGCCTTTACGATGGCGTTTCCCTTGCGGGCGGAAAGGAAGCCCAACTCCATGTTGGCTTTGGCGCAGGCAAGTTTGATGTTCGCCAGCGCGGTGATCTGTTCCGGCGGCAGGCGCAACGGGCTGATCTGGAAGTTGTGCAGGCTGCGGGTGCTCTGGACGCCGAAATAGGCGTCGGCGGGCACCGCCAGTTCCCCCATGCTGTCTCTTTCTAGTCGGAAGGAAGGCCGTTTGTTTTTTTCCATGTTCCCAAATGATGTGTGATGTTTATTTCCGTCACAAGGCCGGTTTCAAAAAGCTTGTCCTTGATGCGGGCGGCCGCCTGCCGCGCCTCGGCGATTGTGCGTTTGTTTTCCGATTCCAGCACCATGTCCACCACGAGGGTCTTGAGGAAATAATGGATGACGATATCTTCCGCCAGCCGCACGTCGGGGAACTGCGCCAGGATGCCCACCGCGGCCTTTTCCACCAGCATCCGCTGGTCGTTATACAGGCGGCCCCCTTCGCTGTCATCCTCGGCGTCGATGTGGATCATCGCGTCGGTGACGTGGTGGGGGGCGCGGTTGCGCAGGTCGTTGCGCACCGTTTCGGCGATGTTGTGCGCCTCGGAAACCGAGATGCGGGGGGGGACCTGTATGTGGCAGTCTATGAACACGTCGCGTCCGGCCCGGCGGGTTTTGATGTCGTGGTAATGGAGCACGTTGGGGACCGCCTCGATGACCTGTTGCAGCTCCGCCAATTCATCGCGTGAGAGGCCGCTGTCCATCAGGTTTTGCGTGGCGTCCCAGGTGATCTTGCCCCCCATGTGGATGATCATCAGGCCGACGATCACGGCGGCCAGCGGATCCATGGCGTGGTAGCCCATCGCCGCTCCGCCGATGCCGATAAGCGCGGCGAGGGAGGAGAGGGAGTCGGAGCGGTGGTGATAGGCGTTGGCGATCACGCTTTCGCTTCGGGCTTTCTTCCCGATGGCCAGCGTGTACCAGTACATCGCTTCCTTGATGAGCATCGATATGCCGGCCGCGGCCGCCGCCAGCCACGTGGGGCGGTTTTCGTGCCCCTGTTCCAGTGCGATTATCTGTTCCCAAGTCAGCCAAAGGCCGACCAAGGCCACCACGGCGCCGATGACAGCGGTGCCGATGGTTTCTGCGCGCCCATGGCCGTAGGGGTGGTCTTCGTCGGGTTCCAGGTGCGATATTTTCAGCGATACAAAGGAAACAAAATCTGTGGAAAGATCGGTGAGCGAATGAAGCGCGTCGGCGATCAGGGCGGAGGAGTGGCCCAACGTGCCGGCGGCAAACTTGACCGCGGCCAGCGTTACGTCAGAGAGGCTGCTGATGAGCGTGGCTTTATAGCCGAGCGCGAGTGACGTTTCGTTGGCGTCTGTCATGGTATTCCCCATTTTATGAGCTACAGTAAATCATTATAAGGAGAAACCGGGGGCGGGGAAATGCAAATAATCTGCGCGTAATTCTCCGGTCGCATCGGCCCGGCGGGCAGGCCGGGACAAAATAAAAAACCCCCGGCGAACCAAAGTTCACCGGGGGCTGCTGATGCGGGTCTGGAACGTTGGCGGAAGTTTAGTACATTCCTTCCATGCCGCCCATGCCACCCATACCGCCCATGCCACCGCCGCCGGGCATACCGGCTTCCTTCTTCTCCTCAACTTCAGCGATGAGGACTTCGGTGGTGAGCATCAGGCCGGCGATGGACGCGGCGTTCTGCAAGGCCGAGCGTGTGACTTTGGTCGGATCGATGATACCGGCCTTCACCATGTCGACGTACTTCTCGGCGCCGGCGTCGAAGCCGGTGTCGCCCGTTTCGTTCTTCACGCGTTCCACAACGACCGAGCCTTCGAGGCCGGCGTTCTGGGCGATCTGGCGGAGCGGCTCTTCCAGCGAGCGGCGGACGATGTCCACGCCGAACGCCTGGTCCTTGTTGTCCGTTTCGATCTTTTTGAGCACATCGATGCAGCGGATGAGGGCCACGCCGCCGCCGGCGACGATCCCTTCTTCAACCGCGGCGCGGGTGGCGTGCAACGCGTCTTCAACGCGGGCTTTCTTTTCTTTCATTTCGACTTCGGTGGCCGCGCCGACATTGATGACCGCCACGCCGCCGACGAGCTTCGCCAGACGTTCCTGCAGTTTCTCCCTGTCATAGTCCGAGGTGGTTTCCTCGATCTGCGCGCGGA